>JAJZZR010000270.1 GCA_021797465.1 Pseudomonadota bacterium
CCGCAGACTCCGCCCAAGTCGATCGAGCTTCCAGACGATGAGCGCATCGCCGGCCTGCAGGGTCTTCAGGCACTTGACGAGGGCAGGGCGCTGCGCCGTCGCCCCCGAGATCCCCTCGTCCTTGAATACGGTCCTGCAACCCGCCTTCTTCAGGGCAGCGAGCTGCAGATCCGGATTCTGATCCTCGGTCGAGACGCGCGTAGCCGTATTTCATGCGCGGTACGACGCGAAGGAGATAATCACTTCCCTCCCCGCGGCCGCCCGAACAGCTCGCGCAGCCGATGCTCGCATGCCCGCGCACCCTCCTCTGGTCAGCAGAACCAAGCGGGCCTTCCCACCGGGTCAGTGATGTAGCCCTTCTCGTGCAGCCGGTTCATGACCGCCCAGTCGAAACCCTTCCAGACCCGGTATCCTTCGTACCGTCCGAGGGACAGCAGCGCCAAGACGACCTGAACGATCTTGTCGGTGTCGAGTTCCGCGATGGCGACCTCACGAGGACTGCTCGGGGATGTCCCCGTTGTCCCAGAACGTGCCTTCCCACCCGGATATGCGTCCCTCGTCGTGGCAGCGGGGACAGAACCAGAGCACATCGTTGTTGTCGATGTCGAAGAAGATCGTGAGCAGCGTACCGCAGGGTTTATAGCCCGGCCGTCGCCGGCACAGCAGCGTCGTCGGACCGTCGTACTGCGTCGCCTGGGAAACGATCTCCGTCCAGTACGCGAAGAGCCGCTGCGCCCGCGACGGCAACGGCGCCACCTTGCCATCCGGCAGCAGGAAGTGGCGCAGATCGACCACCCAGGATTTGATCATGCGCCCCATCAATGCACGAGCCGGTCGCCGGACGCCGGAGCTCCGCAGCAGCGTTTGTACTTCTTGCCGCTGCCGCAGGGACAAGGGTCATTGCGCCCGACCTTGGGACCGGCGCGCTCGTAGGGCTCGGGCGGCGCGCGCTGCGCGGCCACCTGTGCAGACGCGAGCCGGTCGTCCTTGAAGTACCGATACGCGCGCACCGCGCCGGCGCGCATGTTCCGCAGCAGCTCGTCGGACTTCTCCGCGGTCAGCGGTTCCTTCGGCCAATCCGCATCGATCTCGCCCGCGGCGATCGGAATGCTGAGGGCGAGGGTCTCATGGTCATCGTAAAAAATCCCACTCCACCCCGTGGGGGCAAGCCGTGTACCGCGCATGTAGCCGCGCGCCCAGGCGCGTCCCGTGACGCCGTCGATCCCGGCCTCCTCGATGTAGTCAAAACCGGCCGGAAAATATGAAACCGACTTATGAAACACGCAAGCCCTTCATTCGAGCAGGGCAGGGCGGTGTTTCAGAACCTACCCTTTGCGCAACGTAGCACTGATCGGCATGCGCCGGGCGGCACCGGCTCACTCGCCATCTGCCACACTCCCGTAATCCTCTGCTCTCTGCAAACCTTCCGTCTTCATCAAGGGCTGGGCCATAAATGACCCGAACGCCTCCTCGAACGTACTCGCGGATTGAGCAATCAACGGACCGAAACGGAAGAGCGAATACTTGTCTATCTCAATAGCGCAAACGGACGCCAACTCGCTCGAGTGCCGCAGCTTGGCATTGAAGTACTTCGCCATCCACTCCCACTTTTCTCGTGCGCGCCCAGACGGAAGCTCCGCTAGCTGCCGCTCGATCGTCGTCTTGTGAGATTTGAAAGTCTGAGCCAGCGTCTGACTCACATCAGCCCCCGGCGTATCAGCGACGTAACTCCAATGCACTGCCAGCGAGTCGAGTATGACCTCGTTCCCCTCCTGAGCGAAAATGGATAATCCTCCCAACGGAATTCCCAAGTGACAATCCGCTTCGAAATGCTCTACCGCGCTCTGATGGAACAGAACTCGCGGCGCAGTGGCGCATCTCTCCGTTTCATAAGCCGCCTGATAGGCGGTTCCGAAGATGTTCGATTCTGTACGACATAGGCTCCCGACAGCGAGGCCACCTCGGATGAGAAAACCCATCTTCAGAAGTTGATGAGCCAGCTGTATGGACTTGAGCGCCACCGCCACCATGCCGCTGTAACCAGTGCATGGCTGGTTACAGATCGGAGCGGACAGTACAAAGCTGTCAGAGACATGAACGATCTGAAGCCCGACATCCCTCGGAAAACGATGTTCTTGGCCTACTTCGCCTCTGGAGGTTTGAATGCAGTCGAGCTGACGGTCTATAACGTGTTGCAATTCGCAGAGCTGCGAAAACTCAGGAGATTCGGCGCGCTCCGCAGCTTCTATAAAGCGCTTGAATCCCAGGATGTCCAGGAATGCGACAGCACATCGAGTGAAGTGGATTTCATCCATTTCTCACGATCCCAGAGAACTGACTCCACCTCACCGTCGCTGTGAGACAACGTAGCGCTTGAGCGCGTTGTCCATTCGAGTCTGCCACCCTGGACCGGTAGCGCGGAAGAACGCCAATACCTCCTTCGAGATCCGCAGCGTCGTCTGCATCTTCTGACCGGATCCAACCGGCCGACCGCGCCGTACGAGCTTCTTCCCGCGGCAAAGATCTGCTTCGGCGATCCACTTATAGGTGATCTCCGGGGCATCGTCAGAGTCACGCCCGGTACGGTGCGAGCCTTTTGACTTCACGCTCAGATGTACCGCTGCTCGCCGTAGTCTTTTCGCTCATCAGGCCGCATCAGGTGCGGCCCGTCGAACATCTCCTTGGCCCGCCGGAAATCGAGTCCCCGCTCCTGCAGGGTCCGATCCCGCTTGGCGCGGTCGAAGGTGATTCGCATAGTGTTTATCGTAGCTACGTTTATTCAGGTCCGCAACCCGCCCCGCCGCGCGTCGATCCGGAAAGCCGGCAGTGACCGAGCCACTGCCGGCATACGGTATCCGTCCTGATCCGCGGGATCAACCCGCCCGGCACCGCTTCAGGTACCGCACGAAGCGATCCCAGTCCCGCTTCGGGAGCCCCCCTTCGGCGACCCGCGCAATCTTCGCGAGGACCTCCGCTTGGGACACCCGCTCGGGCGCGGCCGCCTCGATGACGAGCCGCCCCGAGCTCACCTGCACCGCGACCGGGACGCCGATGGCGAACCCGGCGCGTTTGAGCCAGGTGCCCTGGAGCCGGAGCATTGGGGCGGGTGCCGAGCTGCCATCCGGCTCCCGGACGGTCCGAGCCCCGTAGGAGACGGTGAGCCGCCGGATCTGTGGGTCCAGGGCGGACATCTGGGTGGAATCGCGAGCAATGGGATCCTGTGCCGGCGCGCCAGCCGGGATAGAGTGTGAATCAACCATGGTCATCTACTCCTGATAGTGACGTGGCCAGGCGCCGGACGGTGCTGAATCACCATCCGGCGCCGCTTGAGTGGCCTGGGGCGGGATTGCCCGAGTCAAAAGCCCCACGCCGCAGCCCAGCCGTCAAGGCCGCCGCGGTCCTCCGCGGCGCTCGTGAGCGCGGGTCCTCCCGCGCGAAGCCTTGACGGCGAGAACGGCGTGGGACAATGGGACGAGAGGCAAACCCGCCTCCCCGAGGTGTATCGAGTGGAAGTTCCCGCGCGAGGTAGTGAAACTTCCGATGGCGCGGTGGGAAACGACCGCATAAGAAGGCCGTAGAGCCGCGATCGCGGTGGTACCCGTTATCTGAGTATTCCCGGATTTGGCGGTTTCGCTCCTCTCGTTACCAATCGGCGCCGAAGAGAGCCGGCGGCCAGCTCATCATGTAACGACGCACCGATGCTGGCGAGCGAGCTCGGCGTACGCAGCAAGCGTCCGCGTCGGTGCGAAGTAGAGATCGTGCTCGAGCGGCCGTCTGCCCGACGAACTCCTCGGGCCGGTGTCGGTCCGGCATCGCGCGCCCGATATCGACGTAGTCCTTGGCGACGAGGATACGCGGCGGCGTCTGCCAGTCGAAGGCCTCCTCCGTGCAGTTGATCGCCGCAATGAACTCCTGCACATCGGAAGACTGCGGCGGGAGTGCTTCCGGTGGCGGATAGAGAACCCCCGGCGTTCGGGGCAGATGTCGGCACCAGTCGCGGTCCGCTTGATTTCAGTGCCAAAAGTGCCGGTAGCGGGAGGCCGTTTTTCGCGGGAGTTCAGGGGTGATAATTTGTAAGAGGTTGATCGGATTAGGGGTTCTGTTCGTTGCGGACGGCGTATTTCGCGGCGCGCTCTTGGCCCCTACGAGGCTGCCGCAGGTGCTGATTTCGCCGCCGAGAGTGACGGGAGCAACTGCTCGGCGTACTGCTCGATGGGAAAGCTGAAGACCCCGCGCAGATTGATCCCCTCGGTGCGCGTTGGGGCGATCCGCCCGATCAGCTCCGGGGGCACAGCCGTTGAGCGACGCGCATTCCAGCGATCGAGGATTCCCTGCATCTTCATCGTATTCCAGGCCATCACGAGGTTGGCCAGCAGGCTCAGGGCGTCTGCCACGGCCTGCATCTCATCGGGTTGCTTGGCTTGGTAGCTGGCCACGCGGCCGGCGTAGATCGCGCGCTTCAACGCATTGGCGGACTCGCCGCGATTGAGCACGCGCAGCAGCTCTCGGCGAAAGGCCTCGTTGACGAAGTAGTCGGCCAGGAACACAGTCCGCAGCAGCTGCCCGAGCTGCACGAGCGCCTCGTACAGCGGATCGCCGCGCGTGGCTGAGCCAAAGCGCGTGAGCGCATTGATCGCGCTGGTATGGCTGCTGTGAACGGAGGCAAACAGGTGCACCATCCGGTCCCACTGTGCTTCGATCTTGGCCGGATCGAGATGGGCGTGGCAGACCGAGCTCAAGATCGCGGGGATCTTGCTCCCGCGTGGCAGGAACAGGTGTCGATCCTTCAGCGCCTTCAGGCGCGGACACAGGTCAAACCCCACACCCCGGGCGAGGGACATGCCGGCGTCGGTGTAACCGTGGGTATCGACGGCGAGCTGAGTGGTCTCGAGGCGCTCGTCGCGCACCACGCCTTCGATGGCGGCACCGGCCTGGCGCTCGTTGAGCAAGATGGGCTGCGCATAGGAGATCCCGAAGCAATCGCGGGTGTGGGAGTAGATCCCGACCGAGGGGGTCTGGCGCCTCGGATCATTGCGCGCGAGGAACACGCGCCGGTAGGTCTCCAGGCTCATCATGTCCGAGGAAGCGAGATCCGCTCGCCCCCAGGTGGCGCAGATCGGATGGCGATGCATGAACGCCAGGATGGCGCTGCACGCCTGTGCCAAGCGCCGCTCATCGCCCGCCCACTTCATCGCCGCCCGGACCGAGGCGCTCGAGAGCTGCGGGATCATGCGCGCGGTCTCGGCCGCCGAGAGCGCCGTGCCGTGGGCGAGGATCCCGGCAT
>JAJZZR010000065.1 GCA_021797465.1 Pseudomonadota bacterium
AGCCTGTCGTAGGATGCCAGGATGCCGTAGATCTTCGTTCCCGGCGGCGAGATGTTGTAGATCTCGCGGTGCGGCGGCATGCCGTGCGAGCGGAAGATCGGACAGAACGCGCCAAACTCGAACCAGCGGGTATAGAGCTCGCGCCATTCGGCGAGGTTGGCCGCATCGGGGTGTACGTAGCGCCGCCGGGGCGCGTAGCCGCCGATGTCCATCGTCCAGTTCGGCAGCCCCGAGAGCGAGTAGCCGATACCGGCGGCGATCTGGTCCTGCATGTCCGCCCAGCTCGACGCCGTGTCGCCGCTCCAGACCGCCGCTGCGCAGCGCTGCAGTCCGGCGAAGCCCGAGCGCGACAGGATGAATACCCTGCGCCCAGGGCGCGCGCGCAGATTGCCGTGATAGACGCCGCACACGTGCTCGAGCGCGTAGGTATTGAACACCGCCGCGCCCGGCCCGAGCGGCGTCGGCGTCATGAACGCCTCCCGCTCGGCGATCGAGGTATTCGACACCATGTCCGGCTCGTCGGAATCCAGCCACCAGGCGTCCACGCCGAGCACCCCCAGGTTGCGCTCGATCTGGCTCCAGTACAGGTGGCGCGCCGCGGTCGAGAACGGATCGTAGAAGCCGAACGTGAAGCCCGGGCGCACCCAGTCCTTGATGCCGAGCTTCAGGGTGAGCGGAAAAATGTCGCCGTGCGCGGCGAGCTGCTTGAAGTTGGCCGTTCCCGGGTAGAACTTCGGCCACACCGAGATCATGAAGTGCGCGTGCAGCGCGTGCACCTTGGCGATCATGGCGCGCGGATCCGGATAGCGCCGCCGGTCGAACCGGTCCGCGCCCCAGGCGTCCCGCTTCCAGTACCGCCAGTCCTGCACGATGTTGTCGAGCGGCAGGCCGAGCCGGCGGTACGTCTCGACCACCTTCAGTATCTGCTTCTGCGTCTTGTAGTAGTTGCGGCTCTGCCAGTAGCCGTATGCCCACCGCGGCAGCAGCACCGCGCGGCCGGTGACCTGGCGATAGCCCGCGATCACCTGGTCGAGGTCATGACCGCGAATGAAGTAGTAGTCGATCGCGTGGCCGAGCTGCGAGTACAGGGACAGCCGGTCGCGCACGGCCTTGGGCCGCGGCGGGCGATGCAGCAACGCGATATACCCGCCCTTGCGGATCCACACGAGGCGGATCGCCAGCGGCTTGCCGGCCCGCATGCGCACGCGGAAGTTGTCGAACCAGGGATTCCAGCTCTGCCGCCACGTGTCGATGACCTTGCGCCCGCCGAGCCACAGTCGCTGGGAATCGCTGCCGTAGAGGGTGAAGGTCTGCAGTCCGGTGGTGCGCGCCTCGAGCTCGCCGGTCCACACAACCTTCACCTGCGGCAGATTGACCAGCGCCTTGGGGAAGGATCGCGGATAGTGATCGTGCCAGGTGAGGTATTGGTAGTCGATGTTGCGCTCGGTGCGCGTGCGGACCAGCCTGCCGTGGACGTAGTAGCGGGCCGTCAGCCCGCCGCGCCGGCCCTGCGCGTTGAAGAGGATCAATGAGCGAGACAGCGGCTGCCAGGGCCGCGGATTGCCGAAGCGCGTGATGGAGTCGTTGTCCCAGAGAATGCCGTAGTGGCGGCTCGACACCACGAACGGCACCGCGATGCTCATGTTGTGCTGGGCCAGCGTCAGGCTCCGGCCCCGGTAATTGATCCGTCCGGTCTGCTGCTGGCCGAGACCGTAGAAGGCCTCGCCGGGTCGCGACCGGAACTGCTGGCGGATGGCGTAGTAGGCCCGGCCATCCACCGTCACCGGCTCGAAGCTGCTGCCCCCGGCGAGCTCGCGGGTGATGACCCGTCCGCGCGCGTTCTTGAACACGACCTGCCCGTTGGCCAGGCGCACCTCGGCGGTGAGCCGGCCGGTCGACACTGCCACCGCGCCCGGCACGGCCGCCACCGTGAACGGCACACGCGAGCTGCCGGTACGTACCGCCATCAGGCTCGCCGGCAGCGCCAGATTCGAGCCCGGGAAGGCGGTCACGCGAATAATCTCGGGCGAAACGACTTCCAGTCGAACCCGCCGGGCCGGACCGCCGCCCGGCGTGACGATGATGCCCTGCGGGATCCGCACGTAAGAGCCGGCGTTCGCCGCCTGCGCAGGCAGGGCCGGAAGTCCCAGGGCTAACGCGCTCAGAAGCGCGGCCCGGCCCAGGGCACAAGCGCGGCGCATGACGCTCCGGCCCGCAGACGGTGCAGGCGGCTTACGCGCCGCAGAATCAGTCGCACGAAAAATCTGTGTCATGGACCCCCGCACCTTCTCGGAAAACCGCGAAACGCGCCCCGCACGGCGCCCGCCGCCGCTACCCGGCGGCGCACAGCCGCGGCGGAATCGCGCCCGCGGCGCTTAGCGACCGGTACGCCTCCCGCACGGCGCCCGCAAATGCCGGTACCGCGGCGAGCTGCGCCGGGAACACCGCCTGCAGCGCCAGGAAGCGGGCGACGTCCCCGCGCGGATCACCCGTGCTCTGGCGCCCGAGCGCCAGCAGCTGCTCGGCCAGCGGATCGGTGAGTTCGCCTCCGGCGCGCGCGCGCTCGACGATGAAGCGGATCCACGCGGCCACCGGCACCGCCAGCCGCTCGACCGGCCGGCCGGCCGCGAGCGCCTCGGCCAGCGTCGGCAACAGCCGCACCGGCAGCTTCTTGGAGCCATCCCACGCAATCTGCTCGAGTTGATGCCGCACACTCTGATTGCGGAAGCGCCCGAGCGTCGCCTCGATGTAGGCGCCGATGTCGATCACCCCGCCGCCGGCCAGGCTCGGGGTGATGTCACAGCGCATCAGATGCTCCACCAGCCGCGCGAGCGGCCCGTCGATCATCGCCTCGGCCACAGTCGTGTGCCCGCGAAGCAGGCCGACGTAAGCCAAGGTGGAGTGCGCGGCATTGAGGAGGCGGAGCTTGGCCCGCTCGTAAACCCCGACATCGTTCGTGAGCTGCACGCCCACGGATGCCCAGTCGGCGACGCGCACTTGCGGCAGGTCCTCGATCACCCACTGGGTAAACATCTCGCGCTGCACCGGCCAAGCGTCCGTCAGACCCGTTGCCTGCGTCACGCGCGCGAGGAGGCGCTCGTCGGTGGCCGGGGTGATGCTGTCGACCATGGTGCGCGGGAAGGCCACTTCCCGCTCGATCCAGCGGGCGAGCTCGCCGCTGCGCCGCGCCGCGAATGCAGTGACTGCCGCGCGCAGCGTGGGGCCGTTCTGCGCCAGATTGTCACAGCTCACCACGGCGCAGGGCGGCTGGCCGCTGGCGTGGCGGCGGCGCAGCCCTTCGGCGAGGAAGCCGATGACGCTGCGTGGACGGTCGGGAACGGCCAGGTCATGCTGGACGTCGGGATGCGACACGTCGAGTTGCCCGCCGCCCTCGAGGCAGTAGCCCTTCTCCGTCACGGTGAGCGTGATGAGCCGCGTATCGGGCGACTCGATCCGGGCAAAGACGGCGTCCGGCTCACGCGCGGCGAGCAGGATCTCGCGCAGCGCGCCGATGACGCGCACCGGCGCCTCCGGGCCCAGCTCGGCGAGACAGTACAGATAATCCTGCGGCGCCAGCGCATCGCGGACGCCGGCGCTGTGCACCGCCACCGCGCTGATCGCCCAGCGCCGGTCATGCTCGAGCAGCCGATCCGCGTAGTAGGCCTGGTGCGCGCGGTGAAACGCGCCGGGCCCGAAGTGCACCCAGCCCACCCCACAGGCGGCGCGCACATAGGCCGGACGAGCCGTACCCGGCTGCGCACGGCCCAAAGTCTGTTCGCTCAATCGAAGCGGCATGATTGAATGGGTGTTGATGGTAGCGTTATCATCCTAGCAGGAAATCGACTGATCGGAGGGGGGCATGTTTCAGGGGAGCACGGATTCCGGCCGGCGCAAGCTGCGCGCGGCGCAAAGCGTCACGGCCGCCGCGCTGCTGATCCTGGCTGGCCTCGGCTCGGCGCGCGCCGCCGACGGCCATCGCCTGTGGCTGCGTTATGTCCCGGTCCACGGCCGCCGGCTCGAGCAGTATCGGCATGCGGCGACCGAGCTCGTGCCGGCCGGGGGGCCGCAGCCCACGGCCCGCGACACTGAGGCGGAGCTCGAGCGCGGCCTCTCGGGGATGCTCGGCCGGGCATTGCCCAACGCCATGCAGGTCACCGTCAACGGAGCCATCCTGTTCGGCACCCCCAAGGCCTCGTCCCTCATCCGCTCACTGCGCCTCGACCTGGCGCGGGTCGGCTCGCAAGGCTACATCATCCGTACCCTCACGGTCGACGGCCACCGCGCCACGGTGATCGCCGGCAACACCGACATCGGCGTGCTCTACGGCGCGTTCCGCTTCTTGCGGCTGATGCAGACACGCCGGGCGGTCCGCCAGCTCAATATCGTCTCCCGGCCGAAGCTGCGTTTTCGCATCCTTGATTTCTGGGACAACCTCAACGGCACCGTGGAACGTGGTTACGCGGGCAGCTCCATCTGGAAATGGATCGAACTGCCGGAATACCTCTCGCCGCGTTATACGGCTTTCGCGCGTACCTGTGCCTCGATTGGCATCAACGGCGTCGTCCTGAACAACGTCAACGCCACTCCCTACATCCTCACGCCGCTTTACCTCGGCAAAATTGCCGCGCTGGCCGCTGTACTGCGCCCGTATGGTATTCGGGTCTATCTGTCCGTGCCGTTCAATGCCCCAGTCACGGTCGGGCACCTGAAGACGGCCAACCCGCTCGTTCCGGCCGTGCGCGCGTGGTGGCGCACCAAAGTCGCTCAAATCTACGATTACGTGCCGAACTTCGGCGGCTTCCTCGCCAAGGCGGACTCGGAGGGCGAGCCCGGCCCCGCTCAATATGGGCTCACCCAAGCCCAGGGCGCGAACATGTTCGCACGCGCCCTCGCCCCGTACGGCGGAATCGTCATGTGGCGCACGTTCGTCTACTCGACGAATCCACACTCGGAAGATCGGGTCATGCAGGCCTACGACATCTTCAAGCCGCTCGATGGAAAGTTCGACGCCAACGTCATCCTGCAGAACAAGAACGGCCCGCTCGACTTCCAGCCGCGCGAGCCGTTCAACCCCCTGTTCGGGGCAATGCCGAAAACCAACGAGATGATGGAGGTCGAGATCACCAAGGAGTATCTCGGCCAGCAGACGAGCCTGGTGTACCTCGGCACGCTCTACGCGGAAGTCCTGCGCTCGGACACCTGGGCCCAGGGCCGCGGCTCGACCGTCGCACGGGTCATCGATGGTTCGCTGTACGGCGAGCGCGATACCGGC
>JAJZZR010000251.1 GCA_021797465.1 Pseudomonadota bacterium
CCATTTTATCGCCTGTCAATTATCGTCGCTCCATTTAAATCCGACGATTATTCGGAAATACAAACAACGAGCCTGCGGCATGAATACGCCTCACTCTGCGCAGGCACTCGCGCTCCGTTCTTCTGCGTAACTCGTTGGCGGGGCGCGACGTCCCTTTCGCTTCTCGGCGTGATGGAGCAGGCGATCGAGGAGCGCGGAGGTGAGCGTGGTGTCTTGGTTGAAGATCTCCGGCCAGCGCTTGAAGGCGCGGTTGATGGTGACCACGATTGATCCGCGCTCGTAGCGCTCGGAGATGATTTGGAAGAGCAGGTCTGCGCCGAGCTTGTCGATTGGGAGTGAAGTGGTCCCCCGGTTGACAGACCTCATAATGGTAGATTAAACCAACCGTTTGGAGGTCACTATGGAACGTCAGATTCGTGCTCAATATACCGTCGATTACAAGACGCAGGCAGTGTCTTTGGCGCAGACTCTCGGGGCTACAAAGGCTGCCCGTAAGCTCGGGATCTCGGTCAAAACGCTGGAGAATTGGATCCGCATCTCCCGTGATGGATCGGGGTTCGTCCAAGCCGGCAGGCGCCGCCCGGTGAGCGAACTGGAAGCTGAAGTTGCGCGGCTTCGAGCCGAGAACCAGCAACTGCGCATGGAGCGAGATTTCACAAAAAAAGCCGCTGCGTACTTCGCGAAGGAGTCCAAGTGAAGTACGCCTACATCGCCTCTGAGCGGACTCACTACCCGATCGGGTTCATGTGCCGAGTGCTCGAAGTATCGACTTCGGGGTTCTTCGCCTGGCAGGCTCGAGCACGTGCACCCCGCAGTGACGTGGACGCACCGCTGCGAGATGCGATCGTGCAGGTCCACCAGGAGAGCCGGCGCCGCTACGGCCGCCGGCGTGTCACGCATGCACTGCGCGCCCAGGGCTGGTGCGTGAATCCCAAGCGCGTGCGGCGAGTGATGCGCGCGGAAGGCCTGCGCGGCGTGCGTAAAGGGCGTTTCGTGCCACGCACGACCGACAGCGTCCATCAGCGCGCCATCGCCCCGAACGTCCTGCAGAGGCGCTTTGGCGTCGATACAGCCGTGCCGGCCTGGACGAGTGACATCACGTACCTTGCCACTCGCGAGGGCTGGCTGTACCTGGCGGTGATCATCGCCCTGCAGACCCGCCAGGTGCTCGGTTACAGCCTCTCGGATCGTATGCCCGATGAGCGGGTGCTCAATGCGTTGCGCAATGCCTGTCATCTCGAAACGCCGCCTTGCGGCACGCTGTTTCACTCCGATCGTGGCAGTCAGTACGCCAGTGATGATTTCCGTGCGGCCCTCGGTGCACTCGGCAGGGTGGCCAGCATGAGTCGCAAGGGCAATTGCTGGGACAACGCAGTCTCGGAGAGCTTCTTCGCAACGCTGAAGACTGAAGAAGCGACCGAGCCGTATGTGACCAAACAGGAGGCACAAAAAGCGATCGCAGCGTACATCCACGGATTTTACAACTGGTCTGCATACTGCCATACCTCGCTATGTCATTGATTAATCAAACAGCGCCTGTTGGTCCAGTGGTATTGCTGGATCCGTGCGGCGTGTACGAACGCGCTCGACGAGCTCCAGAGCGGCTTTGCTCTGCAGTGTCTCGCGATTGAAGATCCACGGACCGATGGCGAGTGGATGCTCGGCGCTCAGTTCGCCGTGTTCCACTGCCAAGCGTAGCGTCCGCTGCGAGATACCGAGCGAACGAGCCGCATCAGTCAGATTCATCCAACCTTCCTGCGTACTGTTTTCGGCCGAAAATACTGGGATATCATGGTAGCTGCGTAACGTAGTGACACGTTCTCGCGTCCAGAAGTTACCATATCCGGTGCGTCGACCGTTGCGATTGAGCACGTTGGCTATGAAGTCATCGGTACAGATCCGCGCAAGCATCCGCACCGCATCGAGTGTTTCCGGTGCCGTCTGACTGCCGTGCTGGCCGCGCCGCCTTCGCGGCACATGCACTTCGGTATGCAACCCGCCCTTCCAATGGATAATCAGCACGATTTCACACGCGTGCTGGTCGATATCTACGACGATCTCGTGGATGAGAGAGCGGACGATACGCTTCTTCAGGCGCATGTCTGTCTCCGGATGCTCCCAGATCTCCTCCAGTTGGTCCGCGAGAGCCGAAAACTCCTCAGCCGTTGCCGCAGGAACTTGTGCCAGCCCGATGTGATGCTGCGCGATACGCGCTTCGACCTCGCGGACGTGTTCGAGCGCCTGGTTCCAACGACGCTCGAGCTCATCGGCGACAAGCCGGTTCTCCGGGTCGGCGGCGTCGTACTGACGCTGCGCGCGTTGTGCCGCATAACGCGCCGCTTCGAGCTCACGCTCAAAGGCACCCAACACTTCGTCTTGCTTCTGCATCTCGTTGCGATAGGCAATGATGGCCGCCTCGATCGCCGCAGGCTGCACCACCCGTATTATCTGCGCACCGACGGCCGCATCGACCGGGTCACCGGCGAAGTCTATGCAGCGCGGCAGGCCCTTGTCCATGTGCCCACGGTGACAAGAGTAACGGATGAACTGGCCGCCTCGCCCGCTGTACTTGATGGTCAGCTTCGTGGCGCAGCGCCGACAGCGCAGGAGTGCGCCCAGCAGCGCTTTACCGCTGCGAGGCGGGCCGGAGCGCCCACCGGGGATGATCACGTTGCCGTGGATCATGCCTTGAATCCGCTCAAATTGCGCCCAGTCCACGTAGCCCTCGTGGGCTTTTGGGATCAGCACCTGCCACTGCGCCCGCGGTTTGCGGTGCTCGCGATAACGAAGCTCCCCTCCCACAAGGTGCGTGCGCGACTCGCTCTTGCCGTACGCGTAGGCACCGCCATAGGCCGGGTTGGTCAGGATCTGGTAAACGGTTCCATAGACCGGCCGCTTCCAGCGGACCTCACCGTTGCCGGCAACCGCCGGCAACTGCAAATCGTGCTCCAAGAACCACAGCAATGTCTGCCGGACCGAGGCGATCTTCTCGAACTGCTCGAATACCAGGCGGATCGCCTCTTGCACTCGTCGATCCGGGTCCTTCTCCAGCCGTCGGTCTTCGCTCTTGCGGAAGCCGACCGGCGCCATCACGATCAGCTCGCCGCGGCGCGCCTTGGCCCGACGCGCCTCCAACGAGCGTTGTCGTAGAAGGTCGAGCTCATACTCGTTCAGGCTTCCCTTCAGTCCAAGCAAAAGCCGGTCGTTCCCCAGCCGCGGGTCGTAGACCATCTCCTGGTCGACCAGGAGCGTATCCACGATGCGGCATACCTCGACAAGCTGCTGCCAGTCGCGGCTATTGCGTGCAAAGCGGGAAACTTCCCGGGCGGCAACCGCTCCCACCCGCCCCAGACTGACTTCCGCGACCATGCGTTCGAAGCCTCGACGCGCCTCGATGCCGGCCGCCGAGCGGCCCAGATCTTCGTCGACCACCTCGATATCGCTGAAGCCCAGGTCGTGCAGGCGCGTCTGCATCGCGTACTGCAGCTTCTGGCTCTCGAGGTTGTGCGAGACCTGAAACGCCGATGATTGTCGTACATACAACATCGCCTTGCGCCCGAGGTGGCGCGGCTGAATCTTCTCACTCATCGCGCACCTCCGGTTCGGCGTGCCCGGCGCACAGGCGCTCTCGGTGTTCTCGCAGCAGCTTTGCGAGCAACTGGACGGCCTGAGCGCGAGCCTCCACTGGAAGATCTCGCCACAAGGGCTCTGTTGGCGGGCGCTGAAACAGCGTGAGCTGGCCTCTCGGCCGCAGTACCGTCCGGTATTGCATGGGCACCTCCCCGATCGGGCGTGGTAGGGTGCTCCGCTTCTACCACGGCGCGCGGCTCGGCTTCCCGCGCAGAGGCACATACTCGCGCGAGATCCCGCAGCGCCGTGACGCTCACGCTCGGGCTGGTCACGATCTCGATCCGGCGACATACCACCGGGTCGAACATCCACTGCGGTATGTCGATGGTGCGAACGCGGTCTCCAGACTCCAGCGCGCACCGAAAGACAGGTTCGTTCTTGTCTAGGGTTGAAACAACATAGACCGCGCGTGGGTGCCAAGGGTGCCAGCGATAGAGCACGACACGCGTTTCGATACTGTGGGCATTTCGTCGTGGGGTTGTACAATCCAGTCCGTCTGCACTCATCACTTGGATACTTGTCTCCCAACGAGTATGCGCGCAGAATGCAACACGTCGATAAAACCCCGTCTAAGAGGTCCGTCGCGTAGGGACCACTTCATACTGCCGCATCTCGAGCTACCTTCAGACCATGGCCAATCAACGCGTCAACCCTCTCGTCGCTATCCAATTGGCCCTATCCGGTCAGCTCTACGCCGAGGTGGGTGAGTAGTTACAAACAGAGCATACCAACATCTTCTTCAAACTCATGGAGGAGCGGCATCGGCGCAAGCCGACCCTCATCAGTACGAATCTACCGTATCCGGCCTGGCAGGACTTCCTCGGCAATCCCGCCCTCACCAAGGCGCTCCTCAGCCGCCTTCGCGAACGCTGCCATACCGTCGTCATCAATGGGCCGTGTCTGCGGCCGCAGACCGGCTGAACGTTCCAGAGTCCCCAGACTCAGTTCACCAAGTCACCGTGCGCCTGCCGCCGTGGGCGCCGTCATCCCGGCCTCGATCAATGGTGCGCAGAATCTCGCGCCTTATCCCGTCACTCGGTCGGGCTCATCTTGCCAAGCAAACCCGGGCTCTTTTTGCCGAGCGGCGCAGCGAGCCCTTCATCCCGTAATGATCGAGGAGGCGCTGGTAGCGCTTGGTGAAGTCCCGCCCACGGGTCTGCGCCAGCTCGTGCGTCGCGGCCGACAAATTGTCCGTCCGATGCCCCAGCGGCACCCCGCCCAGCTTCCACAGCGCCCCCTGCACCCCGGCGCTCAGGGACTCGAAACTCTCGCTCGGGCAGATCATCGCTGCCTCCCAGTTCGAGTACGTCAGCACGAAGTGATATAGCAGGTGCGCGAACGGCTCCCCTGCGATCGTGACCGCCAGCTCCCGCATGTCCGTGAAGTCCGATTGCCCCATCTCCCCAGGCCGATGCACCTGCGGGAAGAACACCTCCTTCGGCGGTCCGCATTGAACCCGCCATTCCTGCACACGACGCTGTAGAGTGCGCAGCTGCCTCGGGCTGAACCGCCCCGGGTAGCGCTCCGCGAGCGCTGCCCAGAGCGTCTTGGCCTCGAGCCCGCCATCGAGCTTCAGCCACCCCTCGATCTCCGGCCAGACTTCCGCATACGGGTCCGGCCGTGTCCGCCATGAGAGGTGG
>JAJZZR010000259.1 GCA_021797465.1 Pseudomonadota bacterium
CGACTCGGACCGCGTGGTCCTCGCCCCACCGCGACGCGGCGCAACTCGGCAGCGAATTGGCTTCATCTGACGTAAGGCGCTCGCCGCGATTGACGACCTTCCCCGGACGAACGCCCAGGCAGGCCATGGTGAAAAACGCCGTTCGGCTGTGCGTCGCTGACTATCCCCGCGCAGACAGCATGATGATCGCCATGCCGGTCAGGGCGATGAGACTCCCGATGACATCCCAACGACTGGGACGAATGCCCTCCGCCGCCCAGAGCCATCCGATGGCCACTGCAATGTAAACCCCACCGTACGCGGCATAGGTGCGCCCGGCCGCCGTAGGGTGAAGGGTCAACAGCCAGGCGAATGCGCCCAGCGAGACGGCCGCGGGCAACAGCAGCCAGAGGGGCTTGCCGTGCTTGATCACGAGCCAGGGCAGGTAGCAGCCGACAATCTCGGCAAGGGCGGTTACGGCAAACAGCAGTAAGAGGCGCAGCAGTCTCAGCGCGGAGCCAACTGCCGACCCATCCGGCGTTCCAGCGCCAAGCACCGATCACGCCCTTTCCAGAGCATGGCCGCTCGTCACCCAGCCTCGCTTTCCCGCGAGGTAATGGTAAATATCTGTGTAACCGAGCGATTTGAGCCGTTCGGCGGATAAACCGGCACGCTGGCAGGCCGCACTGGCGCAGTAAACGACCACGGTGACATGCCGGTCGGGAATTTCCACCGGCGCACGCGTCAGGATCTCGTCCGAGACAATGTTGATAGCCCCCGGCAGGTGCCCTTCATCGAAACTCTGACGAGGCAGCGTATCGACGAGGACGAATTTCAGACCTTTCTTCACCCAATGCTCGAGCGTTGTGGTGTCAATGGTCCTCATCGATCACCCTCCCCGGCATGTGTCACAGCGCCTGCATGCAGATCGCAGCTGAAGATCCGGGGTAGCAGGCCCAAAAGCCAGTGCGGGAGCCGTGAAGCCGACTTCCGTTTGCATTTGAGCGAGCGGCCAGCAGGATCCCAGCCAAACCGAAGTGCGGCGGGTAGAGCGCAGGCGGAAGTCCGGTCCAGCGCCCGACTGTTCCGAAAGGATGCGCTGTTGCACGGCACGGGCATCGCTCTGATTGTCACGGCTGATTGCGCTGATGGTGAGTGCGCGCTGAGAGGCTCATTTGGATACGCGTACGCGCCTCGGCGCCCAAGTGCGCAGGAGTAAAAGCGGAGGTATCGGGTTGCTGCATGGGTTTAGAGCGCAACCAGTAGCGTATCAGAACGACCTGCTGTTCGTAGTGCCGGCAGCCGGAGCACAGTAGGAGGTGAACGTGGAGCGCGAGACGTGCCCACGGGCCGACGGGCCGGTGCATTCGGTCCGATACCAGGCGGGTCGCCTCTGCACAGGTCATCATTTGGTGTGGCGCCTCATTGAAGTGGAATCGAACCAGCAACGCTCGATGCATTCGCGCAACCGGAGACGGGCCCGGTGCATTCGCACCCAGAGATTGGTCGAGGATATCCCGAGAGCCTTACAGGCTTCATCGGTGCCGATCTCGTCGATCTCAATCATCCGTACTGTGGCTGCCAGCGTGCCGGGCAGTTCATCAATGCAGTGCTCGAGCATGACCCAGAATGCCTCTCGCTCTAGGGCGTTTCCGGGATCCTGCCAGGCGCGCGGCCGTGCCCGCCAACGGCCCGCGCTGTCGAAGTTCTTTTCAAGCAAGGCATCAATGTCCCGCTCGTCGTCGATTGGCACTTCGCGGGATGAGCGACGGAACTGGTCCAGAATCTTATACTTGAGGATGCCGATCAGCCACGTTCTCTCGGTCGAATTGCCTCGAAAGCGCTTGTGGGCCGTGAGCGCCGCGATCAGGCATTCCTGAACGGCATCTTCAGCGAGCATCGGATCGCGCAATCGCGCCAAAGCGTAGCGGTAAAGCGTATCACCGTGTTCGGCGAGCCACTGATTCGCTCCTGTCGGGAACGCCTGTGGGGTGGTCGTTATCAATCTCATGCCCCAACGCGGCAAGGGATAACTGGGAGTGTAGCAACCCGAAGCGCTCAGCGAGGGTAGACAGGCAATCCGGCTTTCGGCCCGCACAGTACCGCCGTAGACGTGTCCTGGTCCCTGAGGCAGCCGGATTGCGGTCCGCTGTAAGGATTGAGCCCGCTGCTGCGACTGAAGAGCCGGAGCAGCGGTTCGTCTCTGCGGGGGATCGCTGCCGCCATCGCAAAAATCGAGTACCGAGGAGACGATGTATGACTACCAAATCATCACGGATCACAGCACTGGGGATAGCCGCAGGAATGGCACTTGCCTTGGCTGCCGGCGGGGTCGCTCTGGCGGCCCCCGCCTGGGGGCATCACACGGGCGACCCAGGGTTCGTGACCGTGCGCTCTAGCCACGGCTATGCCGAGACATTAAGCACCCTCGAGCACGCCATCAAGGGCAATGGGCTGATGGTCATGGGGAAAGTGAATCAAAAGGCGATTCTGTCGATGACGGGTCTCCATCTGGCCGGTGCCGAGTCGCTCCTGGTCGGCAATCCGCGCGTCGGCAAGAAGCTCTTCAGCATGAATCCGGCCGTTGCGGCCGTGGTCCCCGCACGGATCTCTGTCTGGGTGAGCCACGGTGCGACGTATATCGGCTACTTCGCGCCCTCCGCTCTCATGGGCGCCATCTCGACGAAGCTGGCCAAGCCCGGCCACATGCTGGACATGAAATTCCACACGATCGTGGAGCAGGCCGCCCATTGATGTCTGTGATCCGAGCGGAGCGGCCTTTCGCCGCCCCGCTCGGCGCGGATGGAGAGAAATGATGGATCCTGAGACGACAGTGGAATCGGCGCGCAGCGGCGCTCATCTGGCGTGCGGTCGGCTGCAGATCGAGCGCATCGGGGAACTCGTGGCGACCGGGATGGTGCTCGCCGCCGCGGGTGTATCACCACTGATGTTTGTGGCCGCGGCGGCAGGCTATGGTTCGATGAATTTTTTCGCCAAGTTTGCGGTGGTGCCGGCTATTTTGGCGGTAGCGGTGATCACACTTGTCGCGCGCTTGCGTGGCTGGTCACGCCTGTACCACGGCATTGTCATCGCGGCGATCGCCGGACCGCTGGCTACCGCGGGGCTTGAAGTGGTGCGCGTGATCGGATTTCGCGTGTTCCACGCGATGCCCGGCTCCATGCCGATGCTGATGGGTGTTCTCATCACGAATCGCTTTCTGCTCGGGCCGAACGTGTGGAGCGACATCGTCGGCTGGACGGATCATATCCTGGTCAACGGAATGAGTTTCGCGCTGGTTTATGTGCTCGTGTTCGGCCGGCCACGCTGGTGGAAAGCGCTACCGTACGCCTGGACGGTCGCGACGATCTTCATGATCAGCCCGGTCATGCAGATGTTGGGTGGTATCGGTGAGTTTGGGCTCGCGATGGGGCCGCGTTTCCCGGTGACAGTGTACCTGGCCCACACGGTTTTTGGATTGATTCTCGGCGTCATCGTCGCGCGCTGGGCCCGGGCGGAAGAACCGCTCTGGGCACACCATCTAATGTGGCGGGGACGATCCCGCTGAGGTCCGTCCGGATCGAATCGACCCTCATCCGGCACAACACGACAGCTGCGTCACATCCTGCGTAAAGGTCTGGGCGGCGAGCTTGAGTCCCTCGACCATGGTCAGGTAGGGGAACAGTTGGTCACCGAGGTCTTGCACGGTCATGCGATTGCGGATCGCAAGCGCCGCGGCCTGGATCAGCTCGCCGGCCTCGGCGGCAACCGCTTGCACACCGATCAGCCGCCCCGTGTCGGCATCCGCCACCAATTTGATGAAGCCGCGCGTGTCGAAATTCGCGAGCGCCCGCGGAACGTTCTCGAGCATCAGAGTGCGACTGGCGGTTTTGAGGCCCGCCTGCTCGGCCCGCTGCTCACTCAGACCCACCGTGGCCACTTGCGGGTCGGTGAACACCACGGCGGGCATAGTGGAGAGATCAAGCCTTGCGTCGCCGCCGGTCATGTTGATCGCCGCACGTGTGCCTCCGGCTGCCGCCACATACACGAATTGCGGCTGGTCGGTGCAATCGCCGGCGGCATAGATGTGAGTCGCACTCGTGCGCAGACTGTCTTGCACAACGATGGCGCCGCGCCCATCGACTTTGACTCCCGCCGCTTCCAATTTCAGATCCTGCGTGTTCGGGTTCCGTCCGGTCGCCACAAGCAGTCGGTCTGCGCGCACCTCACGCTCGGACAGTGTCAGCACGAACTCGCCGCCGGCGTACGCCACTCGGCGTGCCTCGGTGTATTCGTTTACCTCGATTCGTTCATCGCGAAAGGCCGCCGCAAGCGTTTTCCCAATGAGCGGATCTTCCCGGTACAGTAGCGAATGTCGTGCAAGGATGGCGACTTTGCTGCCCAGCCGGGCGAACGCCTGAGCCAGCTCGAGCGCCACCACCGACGAACCGATAACGGCGAGCCGTTCGGGGATGCGGTCGCTTTCCAGCGCCTCGGTCGAAGTCCAGTATGGCACCCCGTTCAGACCAGGAATCGGCGGCACGACCGGGCGCGCGCCGGTAGCGATCAGGCAGCGATCGAAGGTTACCGTGCGTTCACCGCCTTCGTTGAGCCTCACCCTGAGACTGTCACCGTCCTTGAAGCGTGCCTCGCCGCGCAGAACGGTGATCGCCGGGTTGCGCTCCAGAATGCGTTCATACTTGGCATGGCGCAGTTCCTCGACGCGACTTTGCTGCTGAACCAGTAGAGGTCCACGCAGCACGGTTGACGGGGTGGGTGGCAGACCGGCATCGAACGAGCTTTGTCGGCGCAGGTGCGCGATGTGCGCCGCACGGATCATGATCTTGGACGGCACGCAACCGACATTGACGCAGGTGCCGCCGATGGTGCCGCGCTCGATCAGCGTCACCCGCGCGCCGCGCTCGACGGCCTTCAGCGCGCCGGCCATGGCCGCGCCGCCGCTGCCGATCACGGCAATGTGCAGCCCTCGCCCACCACCAGACGCTGCGGCATCGTCGCCCCGAGCGTGCGCGCCATAGCCGCGTGCGGTCACCGCGTCGATCAGCCGCCGCACCGGTACCCCGCGTTCGAGCTCGACCCGCGCCGAGGCATCCGGGTAGGACACTTGCGCCGCGCGCACGCCAGGTACGCCTTCGAGTGCCTGGCGCACCTGTGCTTCGCAGCTCTCGCAGGTCATGCCGCTGATTCTCAGCTCAGTGATCGCCCCGTCAGTCATCAGGTCCTCACAGTTGTCTATGCGGTCAGCCACGCCCGACGA
>JAJZZR010000413.1 GCA_021797465.1 Pseudomonadota bacterium
CGCGGGCGTACACGATGATGCCGTACTGCCCGGCATGCGCCCGGACCAGTGGCACCGCGTGATCGACGTGTCGGTGAACGGATTCTTCAACGTGACCCAACCGCTGCTGCTGCCGATGATCCGCACTCGCTGGGGGCGAATCATCAACATCTCGTCGGTCACCGCCCTGATCGGCAACCGCGGCCAGGTCAACTATGCCGCCGCCAAGGGCGCACTGAACGGCGCGACCAAGGCGCTCGCGCTCGAGCTCGCCACGCGCGGCATCACCGTCAATGCGGTCGCGCCCGGCATCATCGCCACGCCCATGACCGAAGGCCTGTTCGACGCCGAGGGCCTCAAGCGCCTGGTCCCGCTGGGCCGCGCCGGCGCCCCCGAAGAGGTTGCGAGTCTGGTCGCCTTCCTGGCCTCCGACGAAGCCTCCTACATCACCGCGCAGATCCTGTCAGTCGACGGCGGCATGGCGTAAGCACGCGCCGGCGCACACCTGCGCAAGAACCGACTGTCCATCCGACACCGACGTCGCACCGCACGTCCCCGATGGACGAGGAAACAGAGGAATTCTCGAACGTCAGTTGCGCACGCCCATGACGACCGCACATCTCCAACTTAAGACTCCACCTTACTGTGCCATTTGACACAACACTGTGTTGACAGGCCGTTCCGCCGGGTTATAGTACGGTGCCACGGAGATCCCATGGCCGCGGTGCTCAACATGACAGAAACACTTGATACACGGGTCGCGCGACTCGAGTCCGATGTCGCGCATATTCACTCGGTCGTATCCGACATCAAGATCGACTTGCGCCAGCTGCGCACCGAGTTTTCCGCGCTCCGCGACACGACCGAGACGGGATTCAAGACCGCCAGCGTCGAATTGCACCAGGAGATCAAGGGCGTGCGCGCCGAAATCGCGAGCGCGAACGCCAGGACCGCCGAGGAGTTCAAGGCCGTGCGCGGCGAAATGCAGCAGGAGTTCAAGGCCGTCCGCGGCGAGATGCAGCAGGAGTTCAAGGCCGTGCGCGCCGAAATGCAACTCGGATTTGCCGCCGGACGCTCGGATCTTGCCGATCTGCGCCGGGAGATCCATCGGCGCGATTGGGCGTTCGCGAGCCTCGTGGTCACCCTTTTTGTCGCGCTGCTGGGCATGATGGCCCACGGGCTTGGGTGGCTGCGCTGAGTCGCGCCTGAACCAGAGGCGCTGACTGCACGTGCGTGAGACACGCCCGCCGACCCGCTCGGTCGGCGCGGCGATACTGCAGCGCGGGCCGCACGGCAGCACGCCGTGCGGGATTTAGCTATGCTCGACGCCTCGCCGTCGACCCGGTACCGCGCACCCGTGCTTGTGTCCATCGTCATCCTCCTCGCTGCCGGGGCTTCGGCCGGCTTTCTGAGCGGCTTGCTGGGCATCGCCGGAGGGCTGCTGGTGGTGGCGGCTCTCACGCTGGCGTTGCCGGCTTTGAGAATACCTTCGGCGCTGGTCATGCACGTCTCGGTGGCCACGGCCATGGCCGCCAACGTACTGACGTTGCTGTCCGCGGCGACTGCGCACATCCGGCAACGCAGCGTCGTCTGGCCAACCTGGCGGTGGCTCGCGTCCGGGCTGGTGATCGGCGGCTTCCTCGGCGCGCACCTCACGCAGTTGCTGTCGGCTCAGGCCCTGCGGTGGGTGGTCGCGGTGTTTTGCGCGTTCATAGCCTGGCGGATGGCACTCGGCCGCAAGCACCCCAGAGATCCCAACAAGCCCGAGCGCATCCCCCGCACGCCGTGGCTGCTGCCCGCGGGCACGGGGATCGGAGCCCTTTCGGCGCTGGTCGGCATCGGCGGCGGATCGATGATCGTGCCACTGCTGATCGCACTCGGGATCAAGCCGGTCAAAGCGGTGAGCACCAGCGCGGTGTGCGGATTGACGATCGCGGTGGCGACCGTTCTGAGTTATGTGCTGACCGTGCACGGGCCGCGGCAGGCCCTGCCCTGGGGCTCGGTGGGCTATCTCTACCTGCCCGCGGCGGCCGTCGTTGCGGTCGGGTCGATGTCGCTGGCCCCGATTGGCGCGCGCGTCGCACATGGAATCTCCGGCGCCGCGCTCACACGTATATTCGCCGCATTCCTGCTGGTGGTCGGCGCGCTGATCGCGGCCGGCAAATGATTCAGGACAACGCGCGCCGCGCAGCGCGCGCGGCCACACTCAGTCCGGGCGAGACTCCGCTGTGTCGAAGAACTCGACTTCACCGGTTTCCAGCGAGTACTCCGCGCCCACGACGACGAGTCCCTCGGCGCGGATCAGCCGCTCCAGCACATCCGAGCCATAGCGCAGATGGCTGACCGACACGCCGACGTTGGCGCGCACCGCCTGGCGGATCAGCGCCTCCTCGTCGTTGCGCAGCTCGGTCCTGAGCAGTCCTTCGACCGAGGGGCGCACCCGATCGACGATGGAGCGGATATTGGGGGATTGATTCTCCATCGGACGGCGCAGCTCCTCGAGCGTCGCCTGGATCGCCCCGCAATGCGAATGCCCGAGCACCACCACCAGACGCGTACCGAACTTCGACGCCGCGAATTCCACGCTGCCGATGAGCGAAGGGGCCACGATGTTGCCCGCGACGCGAATGACGAACAGATCGCCGAGCCCCTGATCGAACACGATCTCCGCCGGCACGCGCGAATCCGAGCAGCCGAAAATGATCGCAAAGGGCTGCTGATCCTGCCTCAGCTGCATGCGTGGCGAGGCGCCGAGCGCAGCCTCCTTCTTGCCCAGCCGCTCGACGAATCGGCGGTTTCCTTCCTTCAAGCGCTGCAATGCTTCGGCTGCGGTGACCATGGCCGCAAGGTTAACAAAGCCGCGCGGCCGCCGCACAATCGGCCCGCTCACGGGATCCCGACGCCCGGACCGGGGCGCCGGCCGGCACATTTCCCCAAGCATCCACGCCGTGCACAGCGTGGCGCGCCGCACGCTCCGCTCGGCCGAGTCCGGCATTGGCGGTCCGGGGGCGTTAAAATTCCCGCCTGCGCACATCTTCAGAGGAGAGCACATCATGGCGATTCGTGAACAACTGGTCGAGTATCGCGACGGCTCGACGGTTCTGGAAGGCTTCTTCTGCCACGACGATGCGCGCCCGGGACCGCTGCCGGCGGTGTTGATCAATCACGCCTGGAACGGTCGTGACGAATTCGTCGAGCGCAAGGCGCGCCGTCTGGCTTGGCATGGTTATGCGGCCTTCGCGCTCGACATGTACGGCAAGGGCAAGCGGGGTGAGACCACCGCGCAATGTCAGGCGCTCATGACCCCGCTGACGCAGGATCGCGCGCTTCTCCTGCGGCGCATTACGACCGGGCTGGAGACCTTGCGCGCGCAACCCCAAGTCGACGCGCGGCGGGTGGCGGCCATGGGCTTTTGCTTCGGCGGCCTGTGCGTGCTCGACCTGGCGCGCAGCGGGGCCGACGTGCGCGGCGTCGTGAGTTTCCATGGCCTGCTCAAGCCGAGCGGCCTGCCGGCCGCGCGGGTACGCGCCAAGGTCCTGATGCTGCACGGTTATGACGATCCCATGGCGCCGCCCGAGGACGTGCTGGCGGTCGCCAAGGAATTCACCGCCGCCGGGGCGGACTGGCAGCTGCACGCCTTCGGCCGCACGCTGCACGCCTTCACCAATCCGCAAGCCAACGACCGCGAGCACGGCATGCTCTACGACGAGGCGGCCGATCGGCGTTCGTGGCATGCCCTGATGCAGTTCCTGGAGGAAGTGTTGCGCTGAGCGCCAGGATCAGGAGCGCGGGGCGGACGGCGGCGCGATGTCGATCGTCACCGTCTCGCTCTCGGGATCGTACAGGATGCGCGCCTCGCCCCGGCGGATCTGCGCCAGGACCTGGGCGCACTTCTGCTCCAGCGTGAACTCCCGTTCGCCGTAGTCGGTCCCCTCGCGCAGCACGAACGCCTCGATCACGCCCCGCAGGGCCTCGGGCGACAGCGCCGCATGGGGAATCTCCACCGGCTCGACGGATTCGCCCGGCTCAGGCATCGCTCAATGGCGCCGAGCGCCGCGGACCCGGTCGGATCCGCGGCGGCTCGCGTTCAGGAGAAAGGAGAAACGCCGCGGCCCGCCGGATGGCGCGCCGCGGCCGGCGGTCATTCGCGCGCCTGCCCGAGCAGGGTCAGGATCTGAATGTACATCCACACCAACGTGATGATCACGCCGAACGCGCCGTACCACTCCATGTAACGCGGTGCGCCCGCCGCGACGCCCCGCTCGATCAGATCGAAGTTCAGCAGCAGCATGAACGCGGCCACGCCCACGACCAGTACCGAGAAGCCGATGGCGAGCGGTCCGCTGCCGATCCCCATCGCGCCACCGTTGATGAACGGCACCGCGTAGTGGAAGAACGACAGAATCCACGCCCCCGCGTACAGCAGCACGATCCCGATCGTTGCGCCCATGACGACCGAGCGCATCCGGTCCGTGACCCGGATCAGGTGCGTGCGATACAGCACGAGCATGACGAACGCGACCGTGAACGTCGCGCCGACCGCCTCCAGGGCGATGCCCGGATAGCGCTGCTCGAACACCGCCGAGATGCTGCCCAGCACCACCCCCTCGACCGCCGCGTAGGGCACCGAGAGGTACGGTGCGGTGGTCGGCTTGAAGCTGATGATGAGGGCCAGCACCAGACCCACGATCAACCCGATCTCCATCAAGCCGCTGGCGGCCTGCAGGTTTCCGGCCGCGGCCATCGACCAGGGCCATAGGGCGGTAACCATCATGACCACGAGCAGCAGGAACGCCTTGTTCACCGTCCCGTGAACGCTCATGGCCTCTTCGCCAAACCCGACGCGCGGAGCACGCGCGAACGTGTTCTCGTTCATGAACGGATTGCGCGACCGTCGATTCTGAAACGCCATCTCAATCCTCCTACAGGCAATGGATGCATTGTACGCTATGGGGGTTCCCTGACGAAAAATCCACCCCTTTTGAGGGATACACAGCCTAGCTGCCGGCCCGGTTTGGGTCGCGCCAGCCGCGCTCGAACGGCAGCCGCCAGGCATGCGGGGCGATCAACTGGTGCATGGAATTCGGTCCCCAGGAGCCCGGCGAGTATAGGCGCACCGGCGGGGGCGCCTCGAGCAGCGGGCTCGAGACTTCCCACAGCCGCTCGATGCCCTCGGCGGTGGTGAACAGCGTTCGATCCCCGCGCATGGCGTCGAGAATCAGCCGCTCGTAGGCCTCGAGCACCTCGCCCACCATCCCCGTGTCG
>JAJZZR010000062.1 GCA_021797465.1 Pseudomonadota bacterium
GTGACTCTTGCGCTGTTGGTTCGTAAAGGTCCAAACTTGGAGCACGAAATCCGTGAGAAAGACCTATGGGGGCTTGACAGGGGTCAGGCCATATGAGCCTGGCTGCTGGCTCAGCGGGCGTACATTGTGCCGATCCCGGGAACGACCAAGCTGCACCGGCTCGAGGAAAATATCGGGGCTGTCCACGTCGCGCTGAGCCAGGACGATCTACGCGAGATCGAAGACGCGGCCTCGCACATCACGGCGGAAGGTGAGCGCTACGGGCCGCAGCATCTGGCCATGGTCGGCCGGGAAGCGCCGCCGGCCAGGCCAACGGAGCCGTGAACCCGATGTCCACCAACGCCGCCGATGCCGGAGGCCGCGCCGTATCGTCGGAGGAGGACCGTTCTGTCGCGCCGGCCCTGGAGCGGTACACGCGCGCGCGCCTCTTCGGCGAGGTGTGGAACCGGCCGGCGCTCGACCGCCGCGACCGCACTCTCTCGCTTTGATTGTCGGCGGGCAGGCGTGTGAGCTTGGCTACTATGCGAATGAAGCGCTCGAGAATGGCGTCACGCCCGCCGAGTTGTCCGAGACGATCGTTCACCTCGCTCATTACTCGGGCTGGGGCAACGCCATGGCGGCGATCGCGCCGGTGAGCGCTGTGTTCGCGCAACGCGGTATCGGCATGGATGAGCTCCAGGATGAGGCGGGGCAGCCGCTGCCGCTGAACGAAGCCGCCGAGGCGCAGCGCGCCAGGAATGTCGGCGCTCACGATCCTTGCCGTGATCAGCTGAAGGGGCTGTTCGCGGCATTGCATCCGCAGTCGGCCCTCCCAGCACGCTCGGCTCTCGTCAGGGGCCCGAGCGCGGGGCCGTACCGATCCCGGTCTGATGCAAGCGTGAGGGACCCGTGGTGGCTTGTGTGGAGCCGCCGGCGTTGCGCGGGCGAAGCAGGAGCGGCGCGTAGCGCATCGCGAACAGTCCAAACGCGGCGACCCAAAGGGCCGCCGCGAGAATCAGCAGGCCTGTCGCCTCACCGGCAAGCGCCGCCGCAATCCGCGCGCAGGCGGCGAGGATGATCAACGCGTAGATCAGGATGGTCGGGCCGTCCGCCGAGAGCGCCCGGCCGGTGTGCCCGCGGCTGACCCGAGTCATCACCGCCAGAATCATGGTGCCGACGGCGCCAACGGTGAGCGAATGGATCGCTGCGTCCCAGGGGAATGCCGAGTCGAGCGTCGCGAAGCCGAGCGCGGCGACCCCGAGTACCAACCATGCAAATCCCACGTGCAGGACCAGCAGCAGCGTTTCGGAGCGCGTCGCGGCGCCACGCCACCGCAGCAGGCGCCATAGATTGAGCGCCGCGGCCCCGAGCAGCGCCACCCCGGTTGCATGCGCCGTCGGGAAAAGCACCCACGCCAGGAGCGCCGCATGCAGTACGCCGAGCGATATTCGGTCGAGCAGCCCGGCCGGACGCGGCAGCCGTGATTCCCCGCGGCTCGCGAGCCAGTTGCGCGTGAAGGCGGGGACGATCCGTCCGCCCACCACGGAAATCAGCATGAGCGTCACCACGAGTCCCAGCCGCCAACCATATCCGGTGAGCCAGCCGACGCCTCCGATCGCACCGAGATCCATCATAAGCTGGGCGAGCCCGAGCACGATCACCGGCGCGATCATCCCGTAGTTGCGCCGGTTGCGAGCGCTGATGATTTCACGCGCGACGATCAGCGCGAGGGCGAACGGGAACGCGATGTCCGCGGCGATGGCCAGCCACACGGGCAAGACGTCGCAGGCCAAGGCATCGATCCGGCCGAGCAGCCAGAGGCCGACGAGCAGCCCGAGCAGCCTGCCGCTCACCGGACGCCGGCCGGTCCACTGGGAGATGGCGGTCAGCAGGAAGCCGGCGACGGCGGCGGGTACGAACCCGAAGAGCATCTCGTGGATGTGCCAGTCGAGCGGATCGAAACGGGTCGGAAGTGTCAGACCCGTGGTGAGCATCGTGATCCAAATCGCCAGGGCAATGCCGGCCCAGATCGCCGCCGCCAGGAAGAACGGCCGGAAGCCCTGCGAGAGCAGCGTCGGCGGGTCGCCCGCCGCGCGTTCGCCAGACATGCTCACTGAGCCTCCTGACGTACATGATGCAACCGGGCGCCCCCCGCGCCCGCAGGGGTGGACGGGGCGAATCGGCGGATGCGGACAACCGCGGGCATCGTCGCCTGATGTGTCATCGTGGATCTCCCGGTGGTCCCGCTGTGGCGGAAGCACGCCGTGCGTTCGGCGGTAGTAAAACGCAGCACGATATTATCGGCGGCCGGTCCGGTCACGTGAGGGGCGCCGGCGCATATCAGTACTGCAGCAGGGGGTGCTTGTCCCGGACGCCGTCCCACTGCCCGGCGTCATCCGGGGCGGGAATCTTCTCGGCGAGCACCGGCCACGTGCGCGCGAGCCGCCTGTTGAGCTCGACATAGCGCTCTTGCTCCGGTGTCAGCTCGTTGTCGGGGAAAATCGCCTCCGCGGGACACTCCGTGACGCACAGGCTGCAATCGATACACTCGTCGGGGTCGATCACCAGCATGTTCGGTCCGGCGTGAAAGCAGTCCACCGGGCAGACTTCGACGCAATCGGTGTATTTGCACTTGATGCAGTTTTCGGTGACCACATAGGCCACGATGCGCTCCTTGCCGCCCATCGCGGCTCGTGGTGATAAAGGCTAACGCCGGAAGGATTCCGGGCGCCTTGACGCGCATCAAGTCGGCCGTTCCTGCCTGCGCGCGGGCTCCGTGCGGCAGGCACCGCCCAGCGGCGGAATGGCATCCAGTTGCTCCCCGGCCTCTCCCCGGTATAGCTTTGCGGGCGGCGAGCCTCGATGTGATACCGGACAACCCTGACCAGGAAATGCGATGCAGGCAGACAGCGCTCTGGCGCGCGAGCTTCGCCATCATTACCTGTTCTCCGCGTTGACGGAGGCTCAGCAGGCGCGGCTGCTCGCCACCGCCGTGCCGCGGCGGCTTGCCGCCGGCGAGCGGCTGTTCGGCCGCGGCGATCCGGCGGGGCAGTTCTTCCTGCTGCGCAGCGGCTGCGTGAAGCTGTATCGCCTGTCGCCCGACGGAGCTGAGAAGATCATGAGACTCATCCGCCCCGCGCAGACATTCGCCGAGAGCGTCTTGTTCATGGAGGTGCCGCGGTTTCCGGTGTCCGGCGAAGCGGTGGATGCCGCCGAGCTCATCGCTTTCGATCGCGAGACCTTTCTCGGCGTCCTGCGCGAATCATTCGCCACTTGTCAGGCGGTGATGGCGCAGATGACCCGGCGCATCCAGTCCCACTGGGACGAGATCGAGACTTTGGCTCTCGAGAACAGCCGCTACCGTGTCGTGCACTACCTGCTGGGGCTTGTGCCCCGGAATGCTCAGGGCCGAATCGCCGTGACCCTTCCGGCGCGCAAGATGGTCATTGCCGCGCATGTGGCCGTAACGCCCGAAACTCTCTCGCGGACACTGCGGGCATTGAGCGATGAAGGCCTGATCGAGGTCGCGGGCGATGCGGTGACCGTGTGCGATGTCGAAAAACTTCGCTGCCACATGCACTGAATTCAGACCTCCTGACATAGCCCGTTCCCGGGGCTGAAATCCGAGCCGTTTCACCGCCCGGGGTGCGCACCAATACCTGTCCGGTTTTTTGGCTTGGCGGTTCGTAAGCTGCGGAAGTAGCAGGCTTTTCGGGCAGGGGGTTGCGGACCAATACTTGTCCGGTTCTGCTGGCGAGCATGAACAGCCAGCTCGCCCTGGGGCTGCCCGCGGCACCCCCCTCTGACACCGTAATCATCAATGCGCGCTGCATGCTGCGGACGCAGGAAGAGCAGCGGGTGGTCGTGGTCGGAGGGCTTCCGGTGTATCACTACTGCGCCGCTGATGCAGTTGCCGAAGCCTACGCGATGGTGATGTTGGTGGAGTCAGGATTCGCTCAGCAGACGGAGGTGGCGCGGGCGTTCGGCAAGTCCGAGCGCAGTCTCCGCCGGTATCAAGAGCGGTATGGGCACGCTGGGATGGCGGGACTGGGTCGGCCGGGCGGGTGGCGCCGTGGTCGGCGCCGTATCTCGGGGAAACGCCTGCGCCTGATCGAGCGGCTGAAGAGTGTGGGATTGAGCAACCGGGCGATCGCGCAGCGACTGGGTGTGCACGAAAACGCGATCAGGAAGCTGGTCGGCCCCTCGAAGGGTGAGGAGGTGGAGCAACTCGCGTTCGTGGCAGCGCCGCAGGGGCTGCCCATCGAGCTGCCAATGTTAGCAGCAGTGTCCGTCACCCCTGTCGAGCCGGTTGTCGAGCCGCCACCGGCGACGACCGAGTGCGTGCAGAGGACGGCGGTCGTCGAGGAAGAAGCCGAGGAGGAGCCGGTGCCGATGAGCCTGGACGCGGATGCCGGGGATCGAACCCTCGATCGGCAGCTCGCGCATGCGGGACTGCTCGATGATGCCGCGCCGATGTTCCGCGACGGTGAACGGATCTTCGGTGCCGGGGTGCTACTGGCGCTGCCGTACCTGGTGCACAGCGGGCTGCTGCGCATCGCGCGCAAGCTCTACGGCGGGATCGGGCCGGCCTTCTACGGACTGCGTACCACGCTCCTGACACTGTTCCTGATGGCGCTGCTGCGCATCCAGCGCACCGAGCAGCTCAAGGAGCACGACCCAGCCGCGTTCGGCCGGCTTCTCGGTCTCGATCGGGCCCCTGAGGTGAAGACCTTGCGGCGCAAGCTCACTCGCCTGGCCGCCCAGCATTGCGCTGAACCGCTCGGTGCGGAGCTGGCCCGGGTGCGCGTGGCGCAGCGTGGAGAGCTGATGGGGTTCTTGTACATCGACGGCCATGTACGCGCCTATCACGGAAAGCACACGATTTCCCAGACTTTCGTGGCCAGGCGCCATCTTGCGATGCCTGCCACCACCGACTACTGGATCAACGATCGCGCTGGCGATCCGCTGCTGCTGATCACCGGAGAGCTCGACGCCTCCCTCACCAAGGCCTTCCCGGACTTGCTGCGAGAGGTGCGCGCCGCCGTCGGCGAGCGGCAGGTAACCATCGTCTTCGACCGCGGCGGATGGAGCCCGAAGCTCTTCCGCAGCATGATCACGCAGGGCTTCGACCTCCTCACCTACCGCAAGGGCAAGACGCGGCGCATCCCCGAGCGGCGCTTCGTACACCGCCGTGCCAAGCTCGATGGCCACTGGGTCAGCTACGACCTGCACGATCAGCCGGTTCGGCTGCTCGGGGGGAAAC
>JAJZZR010000135.1:0-4677 GCA_021797465.1 Pseudomonadota bacterium
CGTGTCGAGCGCCACGGTCAGCCGCTCGCCCGGCAGCAGCTGGCGTACCCCGGCGAAAACCGTACGCTCACCCGGCACGAAATGGAGTGCCAAGAAGCGGTCGAGTGCCAGCGGATCGAACTCATCCGCCACCCAGGGTAGCGCCGACACGGCCAGCAGGGTCGAACCATAGCCAAAGCGGCCAGGAGCAGCGGCATAGAACAGTGGCTTCTCGCCGAAGCGGTCGCGGGCAAGGTGCAGCTCGCCGGAATCTCGGTCGTGGATGGCGATGGCGTACATACCGTCGATGCGGGCAAGCAGCCCGTCAATGCCCCAGCGGGCGTACCCATGCGCCAGAACTTCTGTGTCGCTGTGAGTCTTGAAGGCGAAGCCGACGGCCTCCAGTTCGGCGCGCAGAGCACGGTAATTGTAGATCTCGCCGTTCTGGAAGGCGACCACCCGCCCCTCGCGGCTAAGCAGCGGCTGCCAGCCATGCGCAAGATCGATGATCGACAGTCGCCGCATACCCATATGCACGGGGCCGTCGTGGTGCCGACCATCGCCATCCGGCCCGCGGTGATGCATGCTGGCGAGGAGACGGAGGAGGAGTTCCTCCCCCAGACCATCGCCGACGTAACCGACAATTCCACACATTCTTGTCCGCTCCTGTTTACTGCTGCGCCGTGGCTGGGAGGCGAAGCCTGCGGCTGAACCGCGCCTCGCGGAAGATCTGGCCATAGCGTTCGACCATCTCGGGGTAGGTGGTCAGGCTGTCCAGCACCAGCTTACTGGCTCCGGCAAACGCTGCGCGCTGCTCGTCATCCTCAATAAGGCAGGTCAGTGCTTGGGCCAGTGCCCCGGTGTTGCCCGCTTCGTAGAATAGCCCGTTAATGTTTTCCCGCACTTGCTCGCGGATACCGAAGGCCGGGGTCGTGATCAGCGGCAGGCCGCTGGCCATCGCCTCCAGCACGACGCGCGGGTAGCTCTCGATACGCGAGGTGCATAGAGCGATATCGGCGGCGCGGTAATAGAGCGGTACTTCGCCGGTCTCCGGTTCCACCACTAGCCGTTCGCGCAATCCGGCCGGAAGTCGCTCGATCTCCCGATGCATGGCCGTGCTGTAGTTGCCGGCCCGGTTGCCCACGATGAAGGCGCGCAACCGGCCGGCCGCCGACGGCGGCAGAGCCTGTAGCGCGCGCACGAGGTCGAGCTGGCCCTTGCGGTCGCAGACGGTGCCGACTAGCACTGCGGCGACCTCGTTTGGGGCGATGCCGAGCATGCGGCGGGCCTCCGTGCGGTCAATGGCGGCCAGCCTTGTTTCGAGGCGGCTGAGGTCAAGGCCGTTATGGATCACGGTAAAGTTGAAGCACCGTTCGAGCGGCGCCCAGACTTGGCGGGTGGCGTGCGCCACGAAGATCACGCGGTAGGGTAGTGCGAAGCAGCCATAGGCTATATTACGCTGCTCGGGCGCCAGAAAGTCGAAATAAGTCTCCCAGGGTTCACTCTCACGCAGGTTCCACAGTGTCGGCAGACCGGCGCGTTCGCCGGCGTCGATCGCCCAGAAGGTTTGTAGCGTGTTGCCATAGACGACCTCAGCGCCCAAGTCCCGAAGGAGTCCTACTATCTCAACCTGCCGCGCATAGAAAGCGTCGCGCGTGTGCGTGTCGGCGAGCGGTGAGCGGATGACGCGGACTTCGATGCCAGCTTCTTCATAGCGGATGCGCAGCGGTCCATCGACAGGTGAGAGCACCACTGGGTCAATGACGTTCGCCTTAGTAAGGCCTAAGGTTAATTCTAGCTGGCTGTTGGGCGCGCCCTCATGGTTCAGGTTATGCGTTACCATGACCGCACGGACCGGCCGCGTCATATGCGTCGGCCGATGGTAGGGCCGCACCCGGAAATGCTCGTCGTCGAGTGATAGGTTCGGATTGAACCATGGGTCGGTGCGGCCGGCGTAACGCTTGCGGAAATGGCCAATTTCCTGCGGATTATCGTTGAAACCGCGGCTCTTGCCCTCATAGTGGAACAGCTCGGCCCCGGGCACGTAGATACAACGCCGACCAGTATCGACGACGCGGTAGCAATAGTCGACATCGTTGTAGGCAACAGCGAAATACGCCTCGTCGAGCCCACCGAGCTCCAGATAGAGCGCGCGTGGTGTCAGAAGGCAGGCAGCAGTCACCGCGGAATATTCGCGTGCCACGACGGCATAGCAGAGATAGCCCTGATCCCACGATGGCGCATTGCGAAAAGCCGGACCTGCCATACCGCCGTAGAGGCCGTGGAGGATGCCAGCATGCTGCACCGTCTCGTCGCGGAACAGCAGGCGGGCACCGACGGCACCGACGGCCTCCATACGAGCATAGCCCATCATCTGCGACAGCCACTCGGGCGTGCGCACCTCGGTGTCATTGTTCAGAAGCAGCACATAGTCGGCATCGACCTGCCGGATCGCCTCATTATTGATGCGTGCGAAGCTAAACTGCTCACCCGGCGGGTTGGCGATGCGCAGCACCCGGTGTGGCAGGCTGGCGAGATAGGTAAGCGTGTCGGGATCGTCGCTCTCATTGTCGATGATGACGATCTCGTAGTTGCGGTAGCTCGTCCGGGCCAGCGAGGCAACGCAGGTGCGCAGTAGCTCGACATGGTTGCGGGTCGGAATGATGATCGCGACCTTCGGGCCGTCGTCGGGAAAGCGCAGGGCGAAGATGCCGACCTTGGCATCAACCGCCCATTTCGGCTGCACCACCTCGGCCTTGATGTTGCGGCGTTCTAGTGCTTGGGCGACAGCGCTGCGGCCAGCCTCGAAACTAGCCGGCTTGGCGTCGCCGGAGGCGGCGGTGGAGCCGGGCACGACGCGCCAGTGGTAGAGCACCTTCGGAATATGCACGATGCGGCGTGCCCGCTCGCTCATACGCAGCGCGAAATCATAGTCCTGCGAGCCCTCGAAGCCAACGCGGAAGCCGCCGAGGTCTGCAAAGAGCGATCGGCGCACCACTTTGATATGACCCATATACATGTATGACAGGAGTAGCGTCGGTGACCAGTCCGGCTTGAACTGCGGCGCGAAGCGCCGGCCTTCTCTGTCGATCTTGTCGTCGTCGCTGTACAGATAGTCGGCGTCCGGAGCCTCTGCTGCGACAATCGCTATCTCGGCCAGCGCGTCGGGGGTCAGCTCGTCGTCATGATCAAGAAAGGCTAGGAATTCGCCCGATGCGAGGCTGGCCGCAGCGTTGGTAGCGCAACTGATGTTGCCATGCTCGCGACAGAATAGAACCTTTATGCGCGCATCTCGCTGGGCCCAAGCCTCCAGCGCCTCACGCGTACGCTTGTCAGAGCTGGCGTCGTCGGCAATGCACAGTTCCCAGTCTGTATAGACCTGTTCCAGCACGCTGCTAATGGCGAGGTCGAGCAGGTCGACCGGCGTGTTGTAGGTCGGCATGAGAATCGAGATGCGATGCAGTCGTTCTTTGCGCGCGTCGAGCGCAGCGCGCAGCGCGTCCTCCTCCTCGGGGCCGAGGTCATTGAAGTTCAGCCAAGCCGCGTAATGTGGATCGGTCGGACCTTGCGCCCCCTTCTGGGCATGCGGCACCGAGAGCTCATGGCTGGCCTGGATGACGCGGCGCCAGGTAGCGGCCAGCCCGTGGCGGTGCGCGAACAACGCTGCCTTGAGGACAATCTGAGGATTGCGCCGAATCGCCGGGCCGGCCCTCAAAACCACCTTAACAATGAAGCGCGCCTTGGTTGTTGCGGCGCGCGCCTTCAGCGTCGCCCAGCGCAGACTGGCTGTGGCGCGCCAGGATGTCGAGGAATAGACCGCAGCAAGCTGGGCTTGAAGCTGGGCGATCTCGGACAGGAGGTGGTCAATCCGGGCGCGTCCGTTATCACAAATTTGTTCCAGCGTTGCGATGGTTTCGCCCAGGCGGATGATCTCGGTATCACGGATCCCGATCTGCTCAGCGGTGTGTTGGGTGGCTTGGCGCAGTTCGTTGTTGCAACGGGCGTCGAGTGTCTGGAGTTCACTGTTTAAGCGGATGATCTCGCGAGCCTGCTCTTCCATGCGCCCTTCGCGCCAACTAGCCCAGAAGCGACCGATCAGCCCGTGGCCGAGATGCGCGAAATAGTCGCGCACCGCCGCCACCCCGCTCTCGTCTCCGGCACAGGAGAGGCTCATCAACCAGGCGATAGGCTCCGGCATCGGCTCGCTGCCGGTCCAGGCGACGCCGAGCCCGTTTGAATGCAGGAAGGTGAAAGACGGGTAGTCAGCACACATCTCCTCCCATACCCGCCAGACGCCGAAATCGCGCTCGCGCACATTGACGTCATGCATCAGGAGGAGGCTGCGGCTGCTCACTTTCGGTAGCCAGGACCGAACATCGTGGGAGACCGCCTCATAGGTGTGCAGGCCGTCGATATGCAACAGATCGACGCTGCCATCGGAGAAATGGCCGAGCGCATCGTCGAAGGTCATGCGCAGAAGACGCGAGAAGCCGCCATAGAGCGGATCGTGATGCGCCGATAGCTCGTCGTAAACCTCATTGCCGTAATAGCCGGCGTGCGGGTCGCCCTGCCAGGTGTCGACCGCGTAGCAGGCCGACGACAGACCCAGCCCCCGAAGCGCCTGAAGGAAGGCGCAGTAAGAGTTCCCGCTGTGGGTGCCAAGCTCGACGAGGCAGCGCGGTTGCATCGCCTCCATCA
>JAJZZR010000135.1:4687-5224 GCA_021797465.1 Pseudomonadota bacterium
CGAACGGAATGTGCCCGACCCACGGCGGCGGATAGACAAGGCGCAGCGGCTCCGACAGCGCGATCGGCCGGTCATAGAGAAAGGTCCGGAGGTCCCGGCGCGCGTCGCCCAGAGCACGCTCCATCGCTGCCGCCAACGCAGGATCGGCAGTCAGCCCCGCCCTGCCGCCGAGCGGCTCAAGCGGTTGCGAGGGGCCCGTCTCGTGTTTAGACATTTCTAGCTGACCTTTCGATGCAAATTCGCTGGCTCCGGCGCCCGGCACCGGGTGCTCAGCCCCGGGATCAGGCAGGGCGGCCAATCGAACTGTTGGTGATTCCGGCCGTCGCCATATCGGCCGGGTTGTAGACGTTGCGCAGGCCGACTATGACGGGAGCAGCCAGAAGCGCGCGGCTCTCGTTCCATTGCGTCAGAATGGTCACGTAGGCCGCCCCGTCGAGCAGCCTCATGGGTGTTCCGGCACCAGACCACGCTAGCAGCCGTCGGTTTTGATTTTGGAGTGCTGCGCATTTCTGCCCAGGATTTTTTGAAAATGCCATT
>JAJZZR010000102.1 GCA_021797465.1 Pseudomonadota bacterium
TCCGATCTTCATCTCTGAGCCTCCTGTGCCAGCTTGCTGAGTGTCGCGGCCGGCTGTGGCGAGACACGCAAGCGTTGGACGAGGGTAGCAGCCGAGCCCGTGATACCGCCCTTGGCTATCAGAACAACCAAAATGATTAACAGACCGTATAGTCCTTCGGAATATTCGCCTTGTCCACCAAGGAGATTGGTGGCGAAAACCAGCAGAGCGGCCCCGATCGCGGTTCCCAACAAAGAGGCGCGCCCTCCCACGATTGTATAGGCAATGTAGTTCACTGCGGTGACTGAGGTGAAAGAACTCGGGTGAGCCATGAGGAGCATGTTGACCAGCGCGAAGCCGGCGAGGCCAGAGATGCCAGCAGAAACAATGAAGCCTAAGGTTTTGTAGTGCCAGATGACGAGACCCAGGCTTTCCGCGAGCGTCTCGTTCTCCTCGATGGCGGAGAAATGCTGGCGGAAATAGCCGGTCGTAAAGGCTGCAATAACGACGGCGACGACAGTGAGGCCCGTTGTCAGCAGCAGAACGGATTGGTTGTCCGAAAGTGAGATGCCGAAGACCGTAGGCGCAGGAAAGCCCACTAGCCCGTTGGATCCCCCGGTAAGACGAGGAGTGAGGAACAGGACAAGTTGCATAATTTCAGAGAGTACAAAGGTAACGAGCACGAAATAGGTGCCGCGCAGTCGCAACACGAGGGGACCGAGCAAGATGGCGGCAAGCGTCGGAGTGAAAAAGCTGATCGCGCCCAAGACAAAGACGTCCGCGATATCGAACCGCATGGAGACGATAGCCACCGCATAACCGCCGATCGCCATGAAAGGAGGCGTCGCGAAAGTAAGCAGGTCCATCCTCAGCATAACGTGAACGCTGATGGCTGCCATGATACCAATCAGCGCTTGGTTTAACGTGGAATACACGAAAAGGTTCTGCGTGACGAAGGGCACGATAGCGGTTGCCGCCACCAGAAGAAAGGCGACCCCATTTCCCGCGCTGAAGCGGATGCCCCGCATCATGCTCTCCGTATCTCGCGACCAAACAAACCGAAGGGACGAAAAACAAGAAGAAGCAGCACAATAACGAACAACACCAAAGCACCGGCCGAACCACCGAGATAGACGCTCGAATAAGACTCGATAATGCCCACAATGAAGGCAGCCACGGTTGCACCTCCGATGCTGCCAAGACCGCCTAGGATAACCACGATGAAGGAGGAGACGAGAACGGGATCACCGACGTTCGGCGAGAGCGAGAGGATGGGCGTGATAATCGCGCCGGTGAGCCCGGCAAGCGCTGTCGCGACGCCGAAGGCGAGCGGAAAGAGAACCCGCGGACGCATCCCCATGGCGGTTGCAACGCCTCTATCATCAGCAAGTGCACGGAGCGCACGACCGAGTCCTGTGTGGTAGATTAGAATGTAGAGTGCACCGATCGCAACGAAGCAGACCGCGAGCACGACCAGATTGGCCGCTGTGACATAGACCGCGCCGGCTCGAAACGTGCCGGAAAGCGGGAAAGTGAAGTGGGGCGATTGCGGGCCGAAGACGATAAGCATCGCATTGGAGATGACGAGATAGAGGCCAAGCGTCAACATCATTGTTGCCAAGTGATCGTCTACGCAACGCTCGACTAGAAGCACCTCGAAAAGCCATCCCAAAACTCCGGTGCCGATCACCGCGAGGAGGACGGCGATTGGGTAGGGCATACCGGCATCGCTAACGGCGGCGTAGGCAAGGTACCCGCCGAGCACATAGAACCCGCCATGGGCAAAATTGATAACGCCAAGGATACCAAAAATTAACGTGAACCCAAGAGCAAGCAGCGCATATTGAGCACCAAGTGTTATACCAATTATGCCTGCCTGAATGAAGCTGTCCATTAGTTCTCTGCAGCCGGATGGGTAATCACGTTCTGTGTTTTCCCGTCAACAATTATGCCAATACCAAATGGAAAGGAGATTTCCTGGTTGATACCGAAGAATTTTTTGCCAGTCCAAAGTCCCTGGCCGAGGTTGGGATCCTGGACCGGCAGCGTGCGCAAAGCCTCAGCGACTTTAGCGGGGTTCGTAATCGTGCCGGCCTTTGAGATCGCGGCAAGCAATAGACGTGCCTCAGGCACCCATTGCCAGAAGCTCGTGCCTTGCGGCACCGGCTTGCCAGTTTCTTTGGTGAAAAGCACGCTTAGCTCACGTACATTCGGATCGTCCGTCGGTGTGGACTCGTACCAGTAGAAATTTTTCAGGATTTCTATGCCACCCACGATGCGTTCGATCTCGTCGGTGCCTGGGCCACCGAGGCGGCCTATTGGCCCCTGAAAGCCGGCTTGGCGAAGTTGCTTAACGATGACGCCGGCGTCGCCGGGCGGGGATGAGGCGGTGTCCACCGCATCCGGATGGCTGCTAAGGACACGTGTGATGATTGGGGAAAAGTCGGTTGTCCCTCGCTGATAGTATTCTAATCGTACTTTGACGCCTTGCTTCTCATAGTCCTGTTGATCGACGTCCGCGATGTCCGTGCCTCCCTGATCGTTCGGCGCTATGATTGAAACCGTATCAATCTTCCATCTCCGCTTTGCTTCCTCGATGATCGGTGGCCCCCAGACGTTTGGACCTGGGCCGAGATGGAAGACAAGCGGCCATTGCGGACCGATGGCATTCTTGGCGTAGCTATCGCCAAAGACCAGGATCTGATTGCGCATTGCGATGGGTTTAATGCCGGTCATTTCCGGCGCGCCGACCGGGCCGAAGATGAACTTGATGCCTTGGCTCGCTAGGTTGTTCGCGCCTGCTGCGGCACCTTCGGCACTGTACTTGCTGTCATAGCTGACAACGTCGACGCGGCACTTTTGGTCGCCGACTTGCAACCCACCTTTGTTGTTTGCCTCGGCTGCCGCCATTTCAGCCGCCGCAACCATGGCGAGCCCCCATTCCGCAGCGGGCCCTGATAGCGGGCCTATAGCGCCGATCTTAAGCCCGCAGCTTGCGGCGCTAGCGTTGCCCGGCAGTGCAATGCCTACTACGAAAGCCGACGCTGCCACCCCTATTTTAACACCGATCGCCTTGAGCTTGGACATTGTTTTTTCCTTCTAAAAGCCAAAATCAGCCGAAGTTTATTCTAAGTTAGAAGTGGTTCTATAAAATATTGTCAGAATATTAGAAGTCATTTATGTGCGAATAGGCGAATTATCAAAATCCATACAATTTTGCAGGATTTTCAACGAGCAAACGCATCTGCTCGACCTCTGATGGCGCATAGAGAGGTATCAGGTCTGTCAATATACCGTCATCAGGAACAGGGCTATCGAAATAATTCACATGCGGCCAATCAGTTCCCCAAACCACGCGGTCCGGATTTGCCTGCATCAGCGTGCGTCCATATGGTACGGCATCTTCATACGGCGGTCCGGCGATCGTGATCCTGTCCGCTCCAGAAAGCTTGCACCATAGCTTGCCTGCGGCAAGTTGCTTTCGGAGATATGAGAAGCCTGGACTTTGTATGCCACGATCAGTCGTGATGCGGCCCATATGATCTACCACCACATCGAGACCGAGCGCAAAAAGACGGGGAGCGAGATCCGGCAAATCTTCGGCGTCTAGCCAGGCCTGGACGTGCCAACCAAGATCTCGGACCCTTGGAGCCAACGCCTCAGCATCCCCCAGATCCGCGCCGCCGCGGTAGACTTTTTTGCCGTCGCGATGGAAGAGGTTAACACGAAATCCGCGTGTGCCAGCCTCATGCAGATCCTTGATCATGGCATTTGACGTATCCGCACGGAGCACTGCAACGCCCCGGAACCGCTGCGGCTGGGCGCGTAGCGCTTCGAGCATGACGGCGTGATTAGCGCCATAGGCGCTGGCATGCACAATCACGCAACGCGTAAAACCGAGATGACTATGCAGCCTGTCAGCATCCGCCATGGTTGCGAGGGGCGGCGTGTAGCTTCGATCCGGATCAAGCTTGTGTTTCGCCGGATCATCAAACAGATGGATATGAGAATCGCACGCCAACGGCGGCGGTATAAAGCGCGGCTTACTCGGCGCCGCGAGCGGCGGCAGGCATCGCTGCGGTTCACCCCTTGCTTCTATTGCCATATTTTTGTTTCCTCCCCCGTGGGCGGTTTCTGCGACTATCCTTTGAGGAGTTTACGTGCGATGAGCACGCGCTGGATCTCGCTTGTTCCCCCGCCAATCTGGGCATGCCGCAACAGGCGGTAGAAATATGTCAGCGGAAGTTCTAGTGCTTCACCCATTGCCCCGTGCACCTGGATCGCCTTGTCCAGGCACCGCGCTCCCCAGTCGCCCGCGCACATTTTCACCAGCGCCGCCTCCGCACGTACGTCCTCCCCCGCGTCCGCCCGGGCCGCCATCTCGTATGTCATGGACCGCAACGCCTGGATGTCGACATACATGTCGACAAGCTTCCACTGGATCGCCTGCCGTTCTGCAATCGGCTTGCCGAACGTCACCCGCTGCTTTGCCCACTCAACGGACATGTCCAGCGCACGTTGCATCTTACCCAGTGCATATGGGCCGCGCAGAAGCCGGTCATGGATCGTCAGCCAGCGCTGGCCAAGCGAGAAGCCCTTGCCAACCTCGCCCAGAATGTTCTCGGAACCCAAGCGGACATCGTCGAAATGCACCACGTATTGCGCTGGGCGTGGGCCGAGCCAAGTCTGAATGCCAGCTTCCTCTATCTTCACGCCGGGATGGTGGCGGTCCAGCACGAACATGGTTATGCCACCGCGCTGGCGCTTCTCTGCATCCGTCACCGCCTGCACCATGATGATGTCGCTCTCGTGCGCGTTCGAGATCCACATCTTGGTGCCGTTCAGAACCCACCCGTCACCGTCTCTCACCGCGCGCGTCTGCATCATCCCACCAGGATCGGAACCGGCATTCGGCTCAGTCTGCGCAAAGCACGTCGTCTTGTCCCCTTCAATCACAGGCTTCAGAAAACGATCAACCTGAGAGCCACGCGCTTCATAAAGAATGTTGGCCACTTCCGGCACCGGGAACGGTACGGGGGAGTACGTAAACGCCTCCTGGATTACCACCTGTGCGAGCATGGACAACCCCGAGCCACCGAATTCCTCCGGCACCATATGTGCCCACAGCCCGCTATCCTTGGAGATGCCGACAAGCCGGTCTACTGTCTTCTTGTCGAACACGGCCCGCAGGCAAGTGATCGGCGGTAGACCATAGGCATGGCTGGAACTTGCCATA
>JAJZZR010000153.1 GCA_021797465.1 Pseudomonadota bacterium
CAAGCGCCCCGTGGCGCTGCAGCCGTGCCAGGGCGCTCCAGTTGGCGTAGGCCGGCAGTGCGAGCAGCAGGGTAAGTGCCGCAAATACGATGGTGATGAGGCCTCGGCGCATCGGCGCACATTATGCTGACGAAGCCTCATCGATGGAAGGCATTCCGGTCCGACGCCATGCGGCGCGCCGCGAACATCAGCCCGCCTGCTGGATCGCCATGATCTGAGCCGCGAGGTGAGCGGGTACGACTTCGCTGTCGAGAATCGCAAGATAGCCATCCGCCACCGCGACGACCACTGCCCGTGCGTATCGATGAATGACCGTGCCGGCGGGATGCTCGTGCGCCTCCCGCCACCCGGTCGCGTGCTTGACGATGTGGCATCCGCCGGCGACATTCGCCAGGCTGCCGGTCCGCCCATAGGCGCGGATGTGGCGCAGCAGATCGTCGACGGGTCTGGAAAGATCCACCCACTTGTCCGCAAGCGTTATCTTCGGCCAGTAGGTTCCCTCCCCTTGCGGCGCCGCGGTTTGCCACAACTCGGCGAAATTCCGCGCGACCCGGTCCGCCAGGCGCCTGCACGCGATCTGCACGCGCAAATCCAGGCTTTCGTGGCATTCATCCGCGCGCAACGGAAAATGCTCCGCGGCCAGGATCTCTCCGGCGTCGATCCGGGCGGTCAGCCTGTGGCAGGTGACGCCCCACGTGGCGTGATTCTCGAGAATCGCGCGCGGCAGCGGGTACGCGCCGCGGCCCACCGGCAAAGGCGAGGGATGAAAATTGATCGCGTGCTTCACTGGCGGATTCCACTGCGGAACCTTCCAGTCATAACCCGCCACGACCAGCACGTCGCACCCCTCGCTGCCGAGGTCGGCGATGTCCCGCGGCGACATGCGGGAGAGCTGAATCGACACGCCCTTCTGTTCCGCGAGCGCGATGGACGCCCGCTGATCACCGAACTCGGGATCGCGCAACGGCACGGTGAACAGCTTCATCGGAACCCAGCCGGCGTGACAGAACGCCTCGAAGATCCCGAGATATCGGTCATAGGTCGCGATGGCGAAGCGCATGAGCTGCTCCGAGGATCCAGTCCCCTGCACCTTCCAGTATCGCACCGCCGGCTACGGCGAATCCGTGCGCCCGTTCGCCGTGCGGAGCAGGCCCGAGGTCCTCGCGAGACGGAATGCGCCCGCGAGTACTGCCTTGCGGGCTGATGAGCGTGTGATTGGCGCGCCCGGAGAGATTCGAACTCCCGACCTCATGGTTCGTAGCCGTCTCCGCTCAACACGGACTGTTTGAGCCATGCCCCGATAATCTTTGATAAATCAAAGAGATATTGCGCATCCGATCTTCACTCGCCACCCTGCTCTACGCTCGATTTCGCTTCCCGGTGGTGACTCGGAGGTGACTCCTCATGGTTCGCATCGGGCACGAATGATATCGGATCGGATTCGCCGAGGAGTTTGAGGTACAGGCGATGGCACATCTCACCCAGCGGTTCATCGAGTCGCTCGTTTACTCGAAGGTCGCGCCGGCGCGGGAGGTTCCTGGGTTAACGAATTGCCGAGGGTTAGCGTACGCACCTACCCGAACGGCAAGAAGTCCTACGTCTTCAGGTACTGGCACCAGGGCCGACGGCGGCTGACCGCCCTCGGCCGGGTCACCGCACAGACGCCCAATCAGGCCCGCGACGAGGCACTCAGCCACAAGCTCGGACTGCGCCAGGACGACCGCGATCCCTTAGTACTGTGGCCCGTAAGTTCGATGACGTATTCCACTCAGGCTGCCTTGCGGAAGGTTGAAGTAGTCCCTGTTGACGGACCCTGACCCTTCCGGCCTTCTTTCATGCCACACCACGGAACTCTAGACCCAAGTTCCCCCCTTGGCCCTGATGATGATTTTAGAATCAGTCATCAAGGCCACCAAGAAGGTCCTCAAGTACTTCGGGCACGGCGTCTCGGTGATGGCCGACGCGCGGCGAGAGTTCGGGCGCCTGCGTGAGCGAGTAGGAGACAATAGCGCGTGGTCCCGAACGGAGCTCGACGTCGAACGTGGCCAGCTTAAAGGTGGCGCTGAGAACGTCCGCAAACGGGACAACTGAATGAAGCCCGCGAATGTCGCGGCCGACCCGAGCCAGAGGCGCTCACGCTCCGAGTTCGATTATTTGGTTCAGTGTTTCGCACGCAAGCGCAAATGCTTGCTCTGGCACCTGCTTCCAATGGTGCGGTCTCGCGGCGCGGGCTCGCCAGTCAAATGACTTGGGTTGATGTGCGAGGATGTAGCTAACGGCTCCCTTAGGACCGGCGAACCGAATCGCAAACGGGTTTGAGTCATTGTACGAAGCCGTCGTCATGGGCAGGCCGATGACGATTCCGGTGCGGTCATTGAATTCCCGTGGAGACAGCACCACTAGCGGGTGGAGGTCCCGCATTTCCCGACCGGCCTGAGGATTACAGTCGATCCAAATCATGTCACGACGGGCCGGAGCCCATCGCCCGCGCGCCGCGATCACATCGCCTCGTTGCCGGCGGGTCGACTCGCCATGACCTCGCCTCCGTGTCGCTCGGGGTCGAATGCTGCGAGCTTCTGCGCAAGGGTCAGTTTAGGACTACCGGCGCGCTTCACAAGCACCCCGTCATCGGCCACGGAGACCTCTACTGGCTGCCCCACAACGAAGTGCGCGGAGCGCGCTAGCGATGCGGGGATGCGCACCGCCAGGCTATTCCCCCATTGCTGCACCGTCAGTGTCGCCGACTTAGTCATCTGGCCGCTGCCTCCGTGAACGTATAGACAAGTATATACGTAAAGCCGCTGACGTCAATTGCTACATATTTGTGTGCTCTGCACTGCTTCCCGCGAACGGCCGCTATACAGCCACGTGAACGAGGGCGGTCAACGGCAGCTGATGGCCGACAGACGTCATCGACACTACGCGGGCGGGAGCAGGCGACCTCGCGCCGGAACGTTCGCCTGGCGACCGTGGAGCGCGATGCAGCACGGTTCCGCTGATCACCGGTTTGCCCAAGGTGGCTTGGTAGTAAGCATCCCGGGATCCCCTGTGCGCACCTCGCGTCTCATCGCTCATCGTGATGCCCTCGGCATGCAGCCCATTGCCGCTGCCAGAGCAGCGAGCCATCAGCTCAGCGTCGGAAGAACGGGGATGCCGGAGGGCTCAAGAATCGGCCGAGCCGACCCTGCAGCGGTGGTCACTCAATGGTCACTCAAGGGTGCATGAGTGGAGCGGCGGAATCATAAGTGCTTGATTTATTGGCGCGCCCGGAGAGATTCGAACTCCCGACCTCATGGTTCGTAGCCATGCGCTCTATCCAACTGAGCTACGGGCGCGCCGCAAAGCGATTCGTGGCTGGCCAGGGCCAGCCCGGGGGCGATTCAGGGCCGTCTTGCGTACGGCCCGACCCCGTGCCGGCGCATCTGACCCGTGAGGGGTCGGCTGGGGAGTCATCCAGGTGCCACTCCTCCCCCTGCGCCGGGGGCGCGCATCCTAGCACGTTCGATTGCCAGGTGCAGGGGGGCTCATTCCCCGCCCGCCTAGTGCGGCAGCGTCAGCAGCGCGAGGCCCAGACCGACCGCGGCCGTCGCGAGCAGCGCCAGGGCCGGCTTCAGACAGGCACGGAAGCCTCCGAAAGCCAGCGCATAAACCGCATTCATGACATTGTTCGATGCCGCTGCAATCAGGATTGCCGCCGCGACGCCCGCGACGGGCATCCCGGCGACGCTCCCCTGCGCGAGACTGAGGACGAACGGATTGATGTCCGACACGCCGGTAACGCCCCCCAGGACGTAAACACCCGAACTCCCGAACCGGCTGCGAACCCAGCTCGAGGCCAGGGCCACCAGCACGAACAATCCCGCGAAGGCGACTGCCGCGGAGAGCTGCAGCGGATTCGATACCGGCAGCTTGTCCGGGGCGCCCCGGGTCGGACTTCGGCTGCGCAGCCACTGCCAGGCCGCGATCGCCGCAGCAAACGCCGCCGGAACAGCCACCCGCGGCAATAGCACCCATGCCAGCGGCCGGTTGAACAGCGCGACCACCACGTCGACGCGCAGGTACATCATCGCCGTGGCGGTCACGATGCCTACGGTGAGTTCCGGACGCGGGGTCTGCGACGCCTTCTGCTCGCGCGCAAGCGCGACGGTGGTGGCCGTCGAGGAATAGGCTCCGCCCAGAATGGAAGGGGTCAGCGCACCGCTCGCCGGCAAGTATCGCTGCAGCAGGTAGCTCACATAGGACAGGGTAGAGACAGCCACCAGTGCCAGCCACACCTCCAAGGGAGTAATCGGTGTCCAGGGAACGATGGAGCGATCCGGCACCAGAGGGAGCACTATCCCCACTAAAATCAAAAACTTACCCAGCGTATAAATCTCGTCGTTGGGGACACGCTGCGCGAGTCTGTGCAGAGACTCCCGACTCTCCAGCAGCAGCACGGCGCCGACGGCCGCGGCCACCAGGAGCCACAGGGGCTGCGTGAGCGCGGTCGGGCCGAATGCGTACGCCAGCACATTGACCGCAGGCACGACGAGCGTCGGCCGATCCCCACCGCGCGCATATTCGCTGCGCAAATGCGCATACAGCCAGAGGGCGATGCCTCCCAGCCCGACCAGAAAGGGCCACAGCGACGGGGGATCGATCAGGAACAGCACCGCGCCGAGGACGGTCAGCAGCGGGAAGGTCCGTATGCCACCCGGAAACGCATGAGGCTCGCGCTTGTAGACCCCCTCGAACGCCAGGCCGACGAATACAGCCAGCGCCAGCGCCAGCGCGAGATGATCCGCTACTTCCACGGGAGTCAGGCTTTTGTACATGCTCACCCGCCGACGCCTCAGCCGCGCTTGCGCGCGCCGACGGGCGCCTTGAGTTCGATACCGTTGCCCTCGGGATCCTGCAGATAAAGCGACGGTCCCTCGCCTTCGGCGCCGTAGCGCAGAGCAACGTTCCCGACCGGTACGCCCTGACCACGCAGATACGCCGCGAGGCCATCCGTGTCGAACGGCTCAATGATCAGACACAGATGGTCGAGGTTGCGGTGCACGCCCGACACATCATCCGGTGCTCCGGCAAGTGCGCTCTGCGCCACCACGTCGATCAGGCAGAGCCCTGCGCGCAATTGCGTCAGACCGATATGCGGCTGCTCGCGCTCCACAGGGCAGCCGAGCACGTCACGATAGAACGCAACGAGCCTCCCGGGCTCGCGCGCACGCA
>JAJZZR010000211.1 GCA_021797465.1 Pseudomonadota bacterium
GAACCCCGCGGAGCGGCAGGCGTGATCCCCGCGGCGCGGGTTCTCTCGGGCTGGCTGGCCGCGGCGAGACCCAACTGAGCGCCGGTGCAGGTCAGGAGCTATGCGCCGGCGCATAACAAATAGAGATTCTTCCGGAGTTCTGTGAAACAGGAAAAAGAACACGGCCTGCGGCCGGTGCGCGCAAGCGCCCAGACCAGACCAGACCGGACGTGGGCAGGAGAGCCCGATCGCGCGCTTCTGCGCCAGTCGGGTGGGCGAGCGATGCGAGAGGCGAGGCTGTCAGCACGCAAGCGTGGAACATTCCGTGGAACATTCCGGCGGATTATTTTTCATGTATTCAATGGTTTACATCGCCATCAAGGGAGAAGAGGAGGGCGCCTGGAGAGTCTTGGCCACCGGATCGACGTGAAGGGGAACAGATGATACCCTTGAAGCGTGTACCAGAAGCTCTCCGATGCCGTGATCGCGCAAACGTGCCGCGAGCTGCTGCAGACACAGCGGCGTGTCACGGTGCGTCGCGTTTCCGAAGAACTTCGATGCCGGTATCAGGCGAAGGGGAAGAACGCGCGGGTGGCGCGGATTCTGCGCGAGGAGACCTCGCGCATGGTGGCGCCGAGCTACGAGGGTACTCCGGACGCCGAGATCGCCCGCCTACAAGCGGCGTTGCGCGAGGCCGAGCGTGAGCGGGCCGAGGCGATTGCGCGGGCGGGACTGTCCGAAGAACGCGAGCGATCGCATCAAGATCTGTGGGCTGATCGCTTCGCTGAACGGAAGGAAGAGTACGAGCAGCGGCTTGCGCAGGCCATCAAGCGCTGCGAGCGCGACTCGGCAGCGCAGCAGCTGCGGCTCCACCAGCGGATCGCCGAGCTCGAGCGGGAGAACGCCCGGCTTGCCCAAGCGGCCGTGGCACCCTCGGCTGTTGTATTGATTGACAACATGCTCTAGGTGTTGTTATCCTTTCCAACATGCGAGCGCGGCTGCTGGTCGATCAGCGGATTATCCTCTCTGATCATGAATTCGCCGAACTCGTGGTTTGGGAGCTTCGCACTCCGCTGCGCGGATGCACCCATGATCTGAAGTACCGCCTGGCCTTCGTCGTGAATGGGCAGTGCGTCCTACGCTACGACAACGAGGCCGGCAAAGGTGATCACCGGCACGCTGGCGACCAGGAGCGTGCGTACCGGTTCGAGAGCATGGAGAAGCTTCTGGCAGATTTCGAACGTGATGTCGCGGGGTGGCGCGATGAAGACAATGACGCTTGAGGTGCGCTCCCTGAGGGGTGCATTGGATGAGGTGGCGAATACCGTGACGAGTCGGCGGGCGATGAACTCGGCTCGCATCAGCTTTGCCTCACCGGAGTTGCTGTGGCAGGTGCTGACTGCGAAACGCTGGGAGATCCTGAAAGCGATGGCCGGAGCGGGCCCGCTCGGCATCCGCGAAATCGCTCGCCGGGTCGAGCGCGACGTGAAGGCGGTTCATGGTGACGTACACGCGTTGCTAAATGCGGGTGTTCTCAGCAAGACGCCGCAGGGGCAGGTGATCTTTCCTTACGAAGTAATTCACGTCGCCTTCACGCTGAAGGCAGTTGCTTGACTGACGGCTGAGCGTGGCTCTGCCGGGCGCGAGCGAGGTGCAGTTCTCCGAGTCCGCTCCCTGGGGACTTAACCCGTTGCGCGTAAACCGGATTTGCCAGATCGTCCCGGATCGTCCATAGTTGGACTCCATAGCGTCCCGTTTTAGACGTACCTCCATGAGCGTCGAAGCCCGAAAGTCTCAGCGTTCCCCCCCGGCCTACCGCTTCAAGCTGTACGTCGAGTCGCCGCCTTGTTGCCCCCATCGGCCATCCTGACCGACGAGGGACAACAGGAAACTTGACCAGCCCGCCCTTCGGGGCAGACGACGCAAAGTGAAGTGAAAACGACTCACCGCCGGGTGCTTCTCCAGCCCGGCGCTCTGAGGCCGAAGTGGACACGGTAGGATGCGGTATACCGCCGACCATGAGGCTGAACAACCTTTGCGATCCGGGCGAGGAGACCGTAACGGCCCTTCGTGGCCAGCAGGCGCGTAAGCGCCATGAGGTAAGAAGCAAAATGAACAGAGTGTTTGTATAGAGCCGTACCCGCAAGCCACTGATGCCCTGCCATCCGGCACGGGCACGAAGACTGTTGAGCCAAGGCCGCGCCGCTGTCTTCCGGCGGCAACCGTTTACCATCGTCTTGTCGGATCGAGAGACGGGCGAGGTCCAGCCCATGGCCTTCAAGGCCGACCCTGGCAGCAAGACCACAGGACTGGCGCTGGTGGCCGAGTTCCCGCGAGGCCGTCAGGTCGTATGGGCGGCCAACCTCGTCCATCGCGGGCAACGCATCAAGGCCGCCATGACCTACCGGCGAATGTTCCGCCGTGCACGCCGTGGCCGGCATTGCCGGTATCGTCCGGCACTCTTCGACAACCGCACACGCAAAGCCGGCTGGTTGCCACCATCGCTCATGTCACGGGTCAACAACGTGAGTACCTGGTACAGCCGTTTGCTCAAGCGGGCGCCGATCAGCCAGGCCCAGGTCGAAACCGTGCGCTTCGACACCCAGGCGATGCAGGACCCCGAGATCTCCGGCGTACAGTATCAGCAGGGCACGCTCGCTGGATACGAGGTACGCGAATATCTGCTGGACAAGTGGCGGCGCCAGTGCGCCTACTGTGATGGGACCGATGTGCCGCTGGAGATCGATCATATCCACCCCCGGAGCCGGGGCGGCTCCGACCGCATCAGCAATCTGACGCTGGCCTGCACCTCCTGCAATCAGGCCAAGGGCAATCAGTCTGTCGAGGCCTTTCTGGCCCACGACCTTCAGCGTCTTGCGCGCATCAAGGCGCAGGCCAAGGAGCCGCTTAAGGACGCCGCAGCCGTCAATGCCACACGCTACGCCATCGGTGAGGCCCTCAAGAGGTTCGGCCTGCCGGTGTCGTTCTGGTCGGGGGGACGTACCAAGTTCAATCGTACGACGCAGGGCTACACCAAAGATCACTGGATCGATGCTGCCTGCGTGGGCGAGGAAGGTGTCGCCGTGAAGATCCCTCACGGCTTCCGGCCGTTGACCGTCCAGGCCACGGGCCGAGGTCGACGCCGAGTGCGGGGTAATGATCAGTATGGTTTCCCGCGTGGAGAACCGCGTGCGCAAAAGCGCGTTTCCGGGTTCCAGACCGGCGATCTGGCCGAGCTGAAATGTCTCGCCGGAAAATCGGCTGGCACCCACGTTGGACGCATCAAGAGCATCCGCAGTCGCGGTTGGTTCGTGCTCGACAGGCACGACCGCCCGGCGCAAGAGTTTCGTCTGTTCCAACGGGCGGACGGCTACGCCTACACGGCGGCGACGGCATGAAGATCGCGCCGGCACGTCCGTTCGCGGATCGGGCAACGCGTGAGTCGAAGCTGGCCCGTTCTGGCGCTGCACATGACTCAGGGCCGGCGGGTCGCAGCCCGTCCATGGGCTGCTTCGAGGACACGCCGCTGTCGTTCATCGACAAAGGGTTGATGCCCGTGATCGAGCACCAGCGAGCGGGTATTCCGGCCACGGCTATACTGGTGATCTCAAAGAAACTCGGCCTCAGTGTCGATACGCTACTGCTCACCCTGGGTCTACCGAGGAGCACGGTCAAGTCTCGCCAGGCGAGCGGCAAGAACCTCTCTGCCCAGGAGGCGGAACGGATGGTCAGGGCTGCGCGTATCTTCAAGCGCGCCGCCGAAGTGTTCGAGGGCGAGGAGGATGCGCGGAACTGGCTGAAGCAGCCAAGTCGCGCTCTGGGTGGTAAGGCGCCGCTTTCTTTTATGGATACCGACGCCGGCTATGATCAGGTGTTCATGCCGCGCGCGTGATCGCATCTGATCCTGTCTCGCATCGACTTGAGTGTCTGGCTCGACGGATGCGCACACGCTTTTGGCTCGTTCCCGCTGACGGAGGCTCTTTCCCCAGAACCTGGGTACTCCCGGGGCTCTCGCCCCTGCACCTGAGCCCGGCGGTGAGGATGTTGCGGGCCGCATTCGCGTCCCGATCGTGGACTGCACCACAGTCCGCGCACACCCACCGCCTCACAACGAGCATGTCCAGACCTGCAGGACCGGTGAGGGTCCCGCAGCTGCTGCATGCGCGCGAGGTGTTTCTCTCGCTTGCGACCGTGACGCTCCTGCCGGCATGCTTGCCCTTGTACTGCAGCTGCGTCCTGAGCATCCCCCAGCCGGAATCGAGCACGGACTTCGCCATCCGCGTCTTCGCCAGCTTCGGGCTGCTCACATCGCCTACGACGATGAATTCATACTGATCGACGATTTTCCTCGTGAACTTGTGAATCGCGTCCCGCCGGCGATTTGCCGCCCGGCGGTGCAACCGCTTCGCCTGATGCTTGTGAGCGCGACGCTGGGCCTGGCCGATCTTCGCCTCGATGCCCCGAAAGAACCGGCCGGCCGCGAGGTGCTCGCCGGCAGAGGTCACCGCCGTATCCTTGAGACCGAGGTCGACGCCAACGCTATGGCGCCTTGGCGGCCGCGGCGGGCCGACGCGGCGAGGATCCTGCAACACTGGCAGGCATAGCCACCAATCCCCAACCGCATCCTGAGCGAAACACCCATCGCCCCAGGCAATATCCACCAGACGGAAAGCCTCGAAGACACGGAATGTCTTGCCGCAGAACCTGAGACTCCGCCCTTTGCGCTTCAGGCTCGCGGCCTTGAACGGGACCCAACCGAGACTACGTCTCGCGCCGCCGCTGACGCGCCACCGAAGCTTCACGCGCTTGGCTTTCCGGCGCTTGGCCGCATACTCGCAGCAGATCTTCTGGATGGTATCCGCGCCGATGCGTTCGAAATACTCCGTGGCGCCGGCCGAGAGATTGCACAGATCGAAGCCGGAGAGGAATTTCGCACTCGCGCGCCGGTTGCGATCCGCGGCATCGGCGCTGGTCGCATTCGCCCAGTTCCACACCTGGTTGACTTCCGGCGCAGCCTTATCGAGCCAGGAATAGGACTCCGGCTTCACCTTCAGGCGCAACGTGAGAATATCGCTCGATGCCATGATTCCATTTTATCGCCTGTCAATTATCGTCGCTCCATTTAAATCCGACGATTATTCGGAAATACAAACAACGAGCCTGCGGCATGAATACGCCTCACTCTGCGCAGGCACTCGCGCTCCGTTCTTCTGCG
>JAJZZR010000534.1 GCA_021797465.1 Pseudomonadota bacterium
CGTACCATTCGCATGGTCATCTTCATGATCGCAGGCAAACTCGACTTCTCCCGCATCAACCCGTACGTCACCGCATAGCCCACTCGTTTTTCAACAGAGCCGGATATGAGGACGCCGCCGAGCCGCGCATCAGCAAAGGATTTCCTCGACGCCGAGGAGAGTGTCATAATAATTGAATGAGAATCTCATCGGTACGTTTCGCGCTGGTTGTAGGTCTGGCGCTCGCGACCGGCGCATGCGCGTCGCCCGCACCCTTGTCGCGCTCGGCCCCGCCCCCACGACCCCAGAAGCTGGTACGTGCAGCGCCGCCCGCGTTGCCGCTTCCCGTCCAGACGGAGAAGTTCATGCTGGCCCCGGGCCAGACCATCATCGGCAAGCTTCAGGTCGTAAAGGTCCTCAAGGGCCAGACCCTGACCGACATCGGCCGGCGCTTCAACCTTGGTTACGAGGAGATGAAGCGCGCCAATCCGGATCTCAGCACCTGGCTTCCTCCGCTGGGCGCCCCGGTGCTCCTGCCGACGGAGTTCATTCTGCCGGACGCGCCGCATACGGGCATCGTCGTCAATGTCGCCGCGATGCGTCTCTTCTATTTCCTGCCGCACAAGCCGGGCCAGCCCCAGATCGTCATCACGCATCCCGTGGGAATCGGCCGGGCAAAATTCCCGACGCCCAGAGGGGTGACCCATGTCGTGGCGCACCAGAAGGGCCCGGTTTGGGTGGTGCCGCGGTCGATTCTCGCCGAGCATGCCAGCGAGGGCGCACCGCTGCCGCAAGTGGTCGGACCCGGGCCCTTGGACCCTCTCGGCAACTACGCGCTGCAACTCGGCTGGCCCGAAATCCTGCTCCACGGCACCAACAAGCCGGTCAGCGTCGGATGGCCGGTGAGCCACGGCTGCATCCACATGTTTCCCGAGGACATCAAGCAGCTCTTCTACCTGGTGCCCAACGGCACCCAGCTGCGCACCGTCGACCAGCCGTACCTGTTCGGCTGGCGCAACGGCAGGCTCTACATGGTCGCCTACGGACCCCTGAAAGGCAGCAAGCGGCCGTGGAAAACTGACTGGCGCCGGCTCCTGCCGGGCCTGATCACCCACGCCGAGCGCATGGAACTGCGGCGGCACGGGCAAAAGATCGATTGGACCCGGGTCGGACAGCTTGTCGCCAATCCGCGCGGCGTGCCCGTGCCGGTCTCCGGGAACGAAGGCGGCGGTCTCGCGCACGTTCTTGCCGATGCGAGTTGGGTACAGAATCGCCTGCCCGCCGGCTCCACCTGGAACGGCAAGGCCGAGGGCCTGGCCACCAACGCGCAGTTTCGCAAGTTCTATGCCGGCATCCTCACACCGGAGCAGCGGCGGGCGCTGGAGGCTGTCGACAGTCTGCGCAAGAACACCGCGGCGCATCGGGCGCCAGCACGCAAGTCCAAACCCCAGCAGGCCGATCCCCGCGGGTCCTGACCCCCCGGGGGGGCTGCTCGCCCGCGCCACACGCAATCCTCAGCCGCGCGCAACACGGAGCTCCGGGAATCTGCGCTCCCAATAGCCGACGTCGACCCAGCGGCCAAACTTCCGCCCGATCTCGTGAAAGTGTCCGGCCCTGACAAAGCCGAGCCTCTCGTGCAGCGCCACACTCGCCGGATTCGGCAGCGCGATACCGCCGACGGCGCAGTGAATACCAAGGCGCCGCAATCTGTCGAGCAAGGATCGGTAGAGCTCGGTTCCGATGCCCCTGCCCGTCGCATCCGGATGCAGGTAAATCGTGGTCTCCACCGAATGCCGGTATGCGGACCTCGATTTCCACGGCATCGCATGCGCGTAGCCCACCACAACACCGTCCTCTTCGCACACGAGCCATGGAAGGCGGCGGGAGGTCACCTCGGCAATGCGCCGCGCAATCTCGGCAGCGGGCACTGCCTCTTCCTCGAACGTCGTGGTCGTCTGCGCCACGTAGTGATTGTAGATGGCACAGAGCGCCCGGCCGTCCCCCTCCGTGCACTCCCGGAGGATGCGCGCGCGGCGCGTATCGGCTTAGCCCGTCATGTTTGCGATTGATCGCGCGTGTGTGGGCCCTGGGTCCCCAGTATCTCCCGCGCGCGCGCATTGCGCAAGAATCACTCCAGCAAAGACTCGACAGCTCGGCCTCCGATCAACACACGACGCGCCCCCACGGACAATGACGCATTCCCCTCTGGCTCGACGCCGTACGGACGCGTACCGTACTGGCGGCATGAATGCTCCTCGCGCGAGACGAACGTCGGCACGGGCCGTATCCCCGGCGCTGCACGCGCTCTCTCCGACGCGCCACGACCGCCGGCTCGTGAGGACCGACATGAGTTTCCGCCACGGCGTTCTCAGCAGCCGCTGTTCGACGTGACCGGCGCACGGCCCATCGCATTCCCGCACACTCTTGCGGCATCGGGTGCGACACTGGTGTTCTATTCGCGAGGAGAGATTGCGTCATGTCCCGCCTGATCATCCTGCCGTCTCTGTGCCTCCTGATGCTGTCGTCGGTCGCGCTCGCGGCGGCAGTGAAACCCGCCGCCGCCACGACCCACGCTCCCGTTCCCAAGGAACGCGCCGTGAGCACACAGCACAGCGTGACGATCGACGGCCACACGATCCGTTACACCGCCACCGCCGGCACGATCCTGCTGCGCAACAAGGACAATCAGCCGACCGCCAGCATGTTCTATGTCGCCTACACCGAAGACGGCGTACACGACCTCGCGCACCGGCCGGTGACCTTTCTCTACAACGGCGGACCGGGCGCCGCGTCCAACTGGATACAGATGGGCGGCCTCGGACCGTACCGGGTCAACATGACCAACGGCGGTCCCACGCCGCCCGCGCCCTATTCGATCACGCCGAGTCACAACAGCCTGCTCAACGATTCGGATCTCGTCTTCATAGACGCGGTGGGCACAGGCTACAGCCGCGTCGTCGGCAAGGGCACAGGCAAGATGTTCTGGGGCGTCAATCAGGATGTGAAATCCTTTGCCCAGTTCATCTACCGCTATCTGACGAAATACAACCGCTGGCAGTCGCCGAAGTTCCTGTACGGCGAGAGCTACGGCACCACCCGTTCCGCGGCTCTGTCCGACTACTTGCAGGACCACGGTGTCGCCCTGAACGGCGTCATTCTGCAGTCGTCGGTGCTCAATTACTTCGATTGGATGCCGGGCTCGGACAACAAGTATATCTTCTATCTGCCCTCGTTCGCTGCGATCGCCTGGTATCACCACAAGCTGCCGAACAGGCCCGCCCACCTGGCCGCCTTCGTGCAGCAGGCGCGCGAATTCGCCTCCGGTCCGTATGCGCAGGCGCTGTGGCGGGGCGATACGCTGCCGCGCAGCCAGCTCGATGCGATGGCGAAACGGATGCGCCAATTCACGGGTTTGCCGGTCCGGTACCTCGAGCGCGCCAATCTCCGGGTCACCGCCTCGCACTTTCGGGTTCCTCAGCAGAATCTGTGGGCGTGTTCCGGCTCGGGTAGCGCGCCAAGTTTATGATAGAGCATGACTTTTATCGCTCTGTAGGTTCGAAAGCCGTAGGATCTTCTGAGATTCGCTTTCAGGCGGTTGTTCAGCCCCTCCACGGCGCCGAGGGAGACCTGTTCGCGAGCCTCGAACCAGTTGAGGATGAGCGGTTTGTGGGTGCGCAACATGCGTGCGATCTTCTTCATCGGTTCGAGGCGCGAGCGCATCGCAGCCGCGCACCACTGCTCGAGGAAGTTGCCGGCCCAGGCTGCCGAGGCGTACTCCCAGAAGAACTGGAACTGTTCCTTGAGGAGGTAGGCGCGAACGGTGCGCAGGTTGCAGGCGAGGAGTTCCTTGAGCTTGACGGTCTGGCGGGCGGTGAGGTTCTCCGCGCGCTTCAGCAGGCACCAGCGCGAGTGTTTCAACACCAGAGAGGATCTGCTGAGGCGGTTGCGGGCGCGCACCTCGCGGGTCTCCTTGGCACGCACCTCATCGATCGCCTTATTCATCTTGGCGGCGATGTGATAGCGGTCGAGGATATTCAGTGCCTGCGGGGCGCGCTCGGCGATCACGTTCAGGTAGGGCTGCCACATGTCCGAGCAGATGAAGCGGATTTGCGCGCTGCGCTTCGGGCCGAGCCATAGGAAGAACTTGCGCAGGCTGGTCTCCTCGCGATTCTCGGCCACGAACAGCAAGCGCTTCATGCCCTCGTTGATCTGGTAGACGAGCGTGAGGAAACGGCCCTTGCGCCAGTGGATCTCATCGACCCCTGCGGCGCTGATACCGGTGAGGTCCATGCGGGCCCGTCCCCAGTCGACGGCCATCTCCACGGAGCGAAATACGCTCTCCCAGCTGGTCTTGAACGTGCGCGAGACATCCTGCCAGGACAGCATCTTTGCCCAGGAAGCCAGGAACCACGCGAAGCTCGCCGTCAGCGGCCGCTTGCCGAGCGCCCAGGGCAGATGCTCGACCACGATCCCGTGCTCGCGGCAACGCACCCGGCGCGGCGCGTAGCGAAAGTAGGTCGGGATACCCCACAGCGGCACGAACTGAAACTGCCGCTCGGCGAGCCGGTCGTAGCCGGGGGCGGGCTTGTGGCAGTGCGAACAGGCTCCTCGGGAGCGCTCCCGGGCACGCAGCTGGATCTCGATCCGCGGCACTCGCCCCTCGATCAGTCGGCTCGACTCGTACACGAACCCCTGTAGCCGCTCCACGTGATTCAGCAGCGTCTTCAACACCAGATGCATCGGCAGCTCCGTTCGGCGAAACTCTCACCATGGGAATATTCCGCCGTACCGTCAAGTCCGAGAATGCGCCCAGCGCGAAGGCGCGCACATGCCGCCAATGCGGCAGCACCTCGCTCAAGCGCGTATTGGCAACCTACCCCGTACCGCTCACCGGCGAGCTCGCCGGACGACGCGTCGATGTCTACCGGGTCGAGATGGACAAATGCCGACAGTGCGGCACGCTCACTCCGACCAAGGAGGGCAAGGCCAAGATCAAGCGCTGCACGAAGACCGGCATCGAGTTCTTCCGCCAGCACCTGGCAGAACGCCCCCCGCTACCCAAAGGCCAGCTGTTCGGAGCCCCGCCGCCTCGTAAGAGATGAACCTCATCCCTCCTGCGTGCCCTTCGGGCACGCCCCTTGGCACCTCCCTGTGCCAAGGCCGAACTGCTTCAAAGCCAACAGTTTCACCCACAAATTCTGCGGAAGAGCC
>JAJZZR010000493.1 GCA_021797465.1 Pseudomonadota bacterium
TGATGGCACTCGTGGTTGACGCCAGCGTCTGGGTCTCCGCAGCCGACGACGCCGATACACTGCCACCCCAAGCCGAACGTTTCTCCGCACCGCCATGCGGCAGCACCACCCCCGCCATCGCGCGGCCGAAAGTCGCCTGTGCGCTCTCGCGCCGGCTGCGCGATGCCGCAAGGGACCGCGAACTCGCTGACGGCCTTGTGCAATCCCCGCTCATCACCGAAATGGATCTAGGATCGTTGTTGGTAACCGCGCTGACGGTGGAAACCGAGGTCTTTCTGCGTGCCGGCGACGCGTTCTATGCGGCTGTCGCCACAAATAAAGACAGAACCATCATCTCGTGGGACGAGGAACTCCTTCGACGGGCGAATGCCATGACGCCCAGTGCATGGGTCACCGAACACGGGCAAGATTGAAATGGCGTCCTCCTCGACTTGCTCTCTCCTTCATGGCGAAGAGCACGTCAATCGAGAGCGGGCTGCGTTCCCGATGTCCGATTCGAAGACAACCGAACCGCCTATCCGACTATCGGGTCGATCGTGAAGCCTGCACCGCACGATGGCTGCCGTCACGAGGGATTACGGCATGTACACGTTTTGACACTCTCAACCGGGTGCCTATTGCCACATTTCAACCTGAGGCGCTCAGCAAAATGAGTCCGCCTTTGCTCAGGAAAAGTAGTCCGATCGGGTTCCAGGATTCCGCGCATGATTCCGGATCTCTCTGTTCAAGTAGCTCTCGCCTCCACATGAGGCGAGTAGCCTCCGGGAGGGTGGCTATGGAGAGAGGCTGGGTCATTGGGGTGCAAGAACTGCTCCCCGAGAAGGATCAAGCAGCCGACCCGCGGGCCTCGGCGAGCAGCGTGACAGCGTTGACGAAGGGAAGGTGCAGCAGGTGCATGGCCAGATCGATGGCGCCGCCACCGCCTCTGTGCGCACGGGTGTCGTACCACTTGGCGCGGCCTGTCGTGAGGATCTCGAACTCCCCGTAGGCCGTGCGTACGTGCCAGCGACGGCTGCCTGGATCTTTGAGGGGCCGGTAGGTGGGATCGGCCTTGAAGTCGATTGCGAGCAGGCTCAGCGCCTCATCGACGGGGATGTTGCGCAAGGAGGATAACGTGGCGGGACTAAATGATCGACGCACCCACGATGTCCGAGATGTTCTTGGGGAGTGCGGCTCGGGCTAGCCGGTCTGCGGGCGGATGCAAGGGCCATCGATGGTGATGGTGTGGCAGCGCTCGCGCAGACGACTCAACAGCGCCTTGGTGAGGGCGGGGTTGCCAAGGAAGTCCTGCCAGGCAGGGTATGGGAGGTTCGTTGTAATCAAAGTCGGCTTGCGTCGATGCCGTTCTTCCATGAGCTTGAAGAAGATGTTTGTTTGCTCTGTTTTTATGTTGCAATATCCGAGCTCGTCGACGGCCAAGACATCGACGTTGGCGAGGGACTTCAGGAGCTTGCGTGAGGAGCGATCGGCGATGGAGGCGTACATCTCATCGAACAGGTCCTGCGCCTGGATGAACAGTGCCCGATAGCCGTTCTGGACCGCTTTGCGCGCCAGCCCCACCATCAATCCGGTCTTGCCGACCCCGGTTTCACCTATAAACACGATGTTCTCGGCTTTGGGGATGAACTCCAACTCCGCGAGGGTGCGGATCTGACGCTCCTTGACGGCCTTTTGCTCCTTGAAGGGAAAGGACTCGAGGGTCCAGTGCTCCTTGAACTTCGCCCGGTGGATGCGCGCTGCCAGCGCCTGTTCCTGACGCGCGTGCCACTCGGCGCGCAGCAGCTGGGCGATGAACGTCGGGATGGGCGTGCCGTTCTTTTCGGCGGCGGCGAGCATCTCATCGAAGCGCGCGGCGAGGGTCTTGAGCTTCAGGTTCTGCAGCAACTGCTTGAGATCCTCATTCATTGCCCGACTCCGGCTCGAGCGGCGTCAGTACAAAGAACTCCTCCTCGATCTGCCGCAGCACCATTCTCTCCAGCCGATCCAGATCAAAGAGGCCATAGCGCTCGGCACTGGCCAAGGCGCCGAGGAAGGCCTCGCGCGGATACTCTTGCAGCATGGCCAGTAGCCGACGCAACGGCGCCCGCCGGTCCCCGACGTGCCGCTTGAGGGCTTTGAGGTAAGGGGCGACTCGGGGCTCGAGCTGCAGCATCTCGATTTCCTCCGGTGCCGGCTGGCGGTGGCGGGTGAGTCCCTGACCCCTCGGGGGCCGGTGCGCTGGATCGATCACATAGGCGTCCCAGGGTCCACAGGTTCGCGGATGCGTGCCCACCCGGCGCGGTCCGTCGTACAGATCGACCCGCTCGAGGGTCTCGCGGACCTCGAGCATGCGACCGATGAGCTGATAGGGGGCGGAGTAGCGGATACGGTTGAGGTGGATGAAGCCTTCCGCGTCCACGATGCGCGTGTGCAGCTGATAGACCTCCGGGACGTAAAGCGGTAGGGGCTTCAGATACGGCTGCTCGGCCGCGAAGAGCTCCCGGCGGCTCGCGTGCAGCTTGTTCGACCATGCCGCATTCCACCTCTCGCACGTTTGCCGTGCCTTCTGGTTCAGGTCCGTCCAGTCGGTGAAGCTCTCCCCGGCCAGAAAGCCCTTCTCGATCCGATGGAACGGCGCTTCCACACGCGCCGAGCGGTTGGCATCGCCCTTCTCGTGCGCTTTGAAGGTAAAGCCGTAGCGCTCGGCGAAGGCGAGCATCTCGGGGGCCGGGATCATGCTCGCTCCCGTGCCGGAAGCGACCACGACATGGGTGTTGTCGATCATGCAGGTCGCCGCGCTCCCACCGAAGTAGGCGATGGCCTGGGCGAGAAAGGCTTTGCACTCAAAGCGCGTGAAGCGCGGGTAGTGCTGGAAGAAGATCAGCCGCGAGAAGCATAAGACGACGGATGCCGTCTGTACCGCAGTCACGACCTCGCCGATCTTCGCCCGGTGGGGGCTCGTGTCGTGCTGCATCTCCTGCCCCCGGGTAAACAGGTACCGCCCCGCAGGCGCCGGCGGGGCGGTCCCGATGCCGTGTCGGCGGCAAAAGGCGGTGAGGGCCGGATACGAGAGCGCCGCTCCCGCTCGGCCGAGCGCTTCGTGCACCCGACCGAGATGTCCTTCGTACCGGGCGTAGAGCTCGAGGATCTGCTCCCGGTAGGCTTCGGCGAGCTCCGCGCGTACCAATGGCGGGACCGCCGCTGAACCGCTGTCGATTACCTGGCGGACCGTGGCGCGCGCCACGTCCAGGGCGTGGGCGATCTTGCGAGTGCCGTGGCCTTGTTCGTGGAGCTTTAAGATCGCAGTCCGCGTGGCTTCATCTAACATGCTGCGCCCTCCAGTTCTACACGGTGGATGAGTCGTTGCAGCTCGGTGTTCGCGCGCGCGAACGCCTCCTTCACCTCGAGCCGCTCGCTCTCGAGCAGCTGTTGCAGCAGTCCCCCCTCGAGCGCACCGTGGGCACGCCGCGCGATCCCTGCGAGCGCGCCCAGATCCTGCAGAAAGCGTTGTGTAGCCGAGGGCGGCGCGGGGGTCCGCGCCGCCTGCGCCTGCAGATAGATCTGCGGGCTATGCAGGATCAGCTCACGCGTGCGTTGTGTGCCGGATTGCCAGCCGCCATACAGCGCCCCCACTTCCCGCGTCGTCGGCTTCAGCGCTGTGAGAGCCGCCGCCAGCTGCTGCACGGCAGCTGCGTTGGCGCGCGCCAACGGCACCAAATACTTCATGGCCGCGTGGGCGCTCACGGTGCCCACGCGCACCTGCTCCTGGATGGTTGCCGGCAGGACCTGCAACAGTGCTAATCGCCGGCTGACCCAGCTTTTGCTGTGTTCAAAACGCCGCGCGAGCTCGTCCATCGAGCAGTGAAATCGTTCCTGTAACTCCGCCATCAACCAGGCTTGGTCCAGTGCATCCTCGGTCCCCCGGCGCAGGCCTCGCTCCAATAAAAGCGCCTCGACCTCCGCGACCTGCCAACACGTGGCCCGCACCGTATCGCGCGCCAGACGCTTCAGCGCTCGCACGCGCTTGTAGCCGTCGATCAGTACAAACCGCTCGGCCTCGCTCACCACCACAATCGGCAACAGCTGCTCGCTCTCCGACAGCGAACTCAGCAGCGCCCGCTCTTGCCGGGGGTGGCGCTTGCGCAAATGCTCGTAGCGCAGCGTCAGTTGATGCAGCTCCACCTGCAGAGCCCCTCGTGGATCGGATATCCCGGCCATGCATCCCACGATACGAGCGCTGCCCCGCAACGCCTATCGAGTACTCTCTTTGCAATCATCCCCTCGGCGGCAAGTCCCTTGATATCGCAGTGATTTTCACCGTCCACGCGTTCCTCTTTGCAATCGGATCTTCCGCCACAGGCGTGAGCACGTAAGTGCCGGAAAACTCAGGGCCGATCGCCTCCGACGCGTTCCTCTTTGCAATCACGCCTGAACCCTCCCGGGCACCTCGACGCGCATTGCGCACCCGCTGCTGCTGGCGGTTGCGTTCACTGTATCGGGGATGTTGGCGTCGGTACTCGCGCCAGTACTCGCGGTGGCGCTCGCTCCAGGCGCGCTGCGCACGGGCCTGGTTCTCGCGGTAATCCGCATCCGTCTGGCGCTTGCCGCGCTTCCACCGCCGCCGGCGTTCATGCTGGCAGTCCGGCTGACCACAGAATCGCTGCTCGGGAATTTGCGGGCGCGGCCGAAAACTCGCCCCGCAGGCTGCACACCGCCGGCACTGCATGGCTACCCCCCGGGACGGACCCGTCACGCCATGGCGCCGTTCGTGCGCTCAAAGTGGGTAGAAGATCAATACCTCTTGGGCGGCTCCGACCCGGCCATCCGCGCGACCGTACCGGCGCAGCAGTGCCGCTGACTGAGCAGGAACGCCTGCTCCTGCTTGCCCCCGACCTTCTCTCGCCATCACCGGTCTTTCCCCACACCCCAGTCTGATGGCGACGGAAGAAGCTCCCCTAGCCGCCGACTACCGGTCCAACTCGCGTAACCAACCAGACACTTTCATCGCCCCTGTAACACGACGGGCCAGGGGGGGGGACTGCTTCTCGCAAGCACGACAGGGCTGATTTTGGAAAGCGCCTCAGTTCCCGGGAGAATTTCCTGACCGAGGCTTTTGCATATGTGCTCGCAATGGACCAGAAGGTCTCAGTCAAAGTGATTGAGGCCTTGGTTCACGATCGCTTAA
>JAJZZR010000228.1 GCA_021797465.1 Pseudomonadota bacterium
GAGCTGCGCCGGGAGTCGCTGCTGCTCGCCTACCACGACCGCTCCGACGGCGGACTGATCGTGACGTTGGTCGAGATGGCCTTCGCCGGACACTGCGGTCTGGACATCGACCTGTCGGCCGAGCGTGGCGCGGCCGCCGCTCAGTTGTTCGCCGAGGAGCCCGGCGTGGTGGTGCAGGTCGCCGCCCGCCACGAACGGCGCTTGCAGGCGGTTCTGGCGCGCTGCGGGCTCGCGGCGCGTGCCGTACGTCTCGGGACGCCGCAACCGCAGCAGTTGCGTGTGCGGATCACGTGCGGCGGCGAGACGGTGCTGGACGAGCGGTGGCGGAACTTGCGCGCCGCCTGGTCCGAGACTTCCTGGCAGTTGCGCCGGCTGCGCGACGATCCCCAGTGCGCGGACGAGGAGTTCGCCGCACAGACCGCGGAAGATGATCCGGGCCTACGGGTCGACCTCGGCTTCGATCCGCAAGAAGATGTCGCCGCGCCCTATGTGGCGCGCGGGGTGCGCCCCAGGGTGGCCGTTCTGAGGGAACAGGGCGTCAACAGTCACAACGAGACCGCGGCACTGTTCGATCGCGCCGGCTTCGCTCCGTACGACGTGCACATGACCGACTTGATCGCCGGCCGCCGTTCCCTGCGCGACTTCACCGGGCTCGCGGCCTGCGGTGGATTCTCGTACGGGGACGTGCTCGGCGCGGGGGAGGGCTGGGCGAAATCGATTCTGTTCAACCCGGCGCTGCGCGAGCAGTTCCAGGCATTCTTCGAGCGGGCCGACACGTTCGCGCTGGGCGTGTGCAACGGTTGTCAGATGTTCGCGGCATTGAAAAGCATCATTCCGGGCACGGCGCACTGGCCGCGTTTCGTGCGTAACCGCGCTGAGCAGTACGAATCGCGTCTGGCGCTGGTCGAGGTGCTGCATTCCCCATCGGTGCTGCTGGCGGGCATGGCCGGCTCGGTGCTGCCGATCGCCGTGGCGCACGGCGAGGGGCGCGCGGAGTTCCAGAGCGATACGGCGCTGGAGGCCTGCCGGGCAAGCGGCCTGGTCGCGTTCCGATATGTCGATCATCATCGACGCATCGCCACGGCCTACCCCTACAACCCCAATGGCTCTCCTCTGGGCATCGCCGCGCTCTCGAACGCGGATGGTCGCGTGACCATCACCATGCCGCATCCCGAGCGCTCGGCCCGCTCCGTGCAGAACTCGTGGCGGCCCGACGGCGCGGGCGAGTATAGCGGCTGGATGCGCCTGTTCAGGAATGCCCGCCTGTTCGCGGGTTGACGGCGCCCGCGCGCAGCGCGACGGGACCCACTTCCGTTCTGGCTCGGTGACGACTCAGGGGACGCCGTCGACCGCCGGCGCGCGCGGCCGATGGCGCCTCATTCCGGCTCAAGCGGTCCTGTCCACCAGGGCGCTTTCGCCGTCGGCCCAGCTTTGCAGGAGTTCGGCCAGGTGGCGCAGGTCGCGGCCCGGAATCCGTTGCAGCACCTGGCCGGTGGCGGCGCTGGTGACTTCGGCCACGTGCACACCCATCCGAGGGTCGAAGCGCACGACCAACACGCGCTCGGCCGCGGCGAGGCGGGCATTGATCCGGCCGACCGACTGCTCGATGGGCGCGGGCGCCGCCGGTGGATCGTGCGGATCGGTGCCGGCGGCGTGCGCCGCGGGTGCGTGGCGAGGCTTGCGCGGCGGCCCCTGTCTCGCGCCGGCGGAGGACGAGCCGAAATCCAGGCCTTCCGCCGAGCTCACCGAGCCGATCGCAACGCGTTCCTCCGACATCGCGCATGCCCGTGCGAACAAGGTCCGCCTGTCGGACGCGCCTTCAGCCCGGCGGTGCCGCGGGCGAAGTCTGACCCCGCACTTCCGGGCCGATCGCCGCCCAGGCCTCGCGAATCTCGCCGAGCAGACCCAGTACCTCCCCGAGCGCCGCCTTGTCGTTGTTCAGGCTGGCGTGCAGCACGCGGCGCACCATGTAGTCATAGAGATCGAGCAGATTCCGGGCCAACGCGCCGCCCTTGTGCAGATCGAGGCTGCCGCGCAGCTCCCCGAGCAGGGTGACCGAGCTGTGCAGGAGGCCGGCCTTGCGAGCGATCGCCCCTTGGTCGATGCAGCAGCGCGCCGTGGCCAGGCGGCCGAGTATCGCATCGAACAGCGACAGGACCAGCGCGTGCGGGTCGGCGCCCGCCACGATCCCATGGGCATTGACGCTGCGATAGGCGGCAAGCTTCGATTGCGAAGAGTAAAGGCTCACGTTCTGTCGCTCTCAACCCTGATGCGCTCTTTAGCGGCCGGGATTCGCCCGACTTGAGCCGGTGCAGTCGTCAGCCGCCGCTCGACGATCCCTTCGGAGCGTTCGGCAGCGAGGCGAACGCCTGGGTCAGGTACGAGGAGGTCGTCTGCAGCTGCGAGAGCAGCACGTTGAGCGAGGAATACTGCTGCGTGAGGCTGGCCTGCAGGGCGCTCATCTGTTGACTGAGCTGCTGGCTCTGCTGGGTGAGCGCATTGTTCTGCTGCACCAGCGACTGGCTGAGCGATTCGATCGGGCCGCTGCCGCCGAGCTGGGCGTTGAGCACTGTATTCAGGCTCGAGGCGACGCCGCCCTTGCCGCTGAACAGAGCACTGACCGCGCTGAAATGCGTGCTCAGCGCCACCGCCAGCTGCGCCATGTTGAGGCTCAGACTGCCGTCGCTGTTGGCCGTGATGCCGACGCTGGCCAGGGATGTGTAGGTCGCGGAGCCGGTGTTCACCACGCCGTAGAGCGCGGCCTGGATCTGGCTCTGCGCGTTCGTCAAGGCCGAATTGCCCATGAGGGGGCCGGCCGTGCTCGTGGTCGCGTCGTAGCCGCCGAGCTGCGTGAGACTCTTCTGCAGCGTGTTGTAGGCCTTCACGAAAGTCTGGACGTTGCTCTCGATGGTCGAGGTGTTGTCCGCCACGGTCAGCGTCGCCGGCGACGAGGTGGTGGTCAGAAGATTCAGTGTCACACCGCTCAATGCGTTGCTGACGGTGTTGCTGGGACTGGTATAGGCGATCCCGGCGATGCTGAAGCCGGCGTCCTGGGCCGCGGTCTGCTGGGTGTAATTGGTGCTGCCGCTGCCATAGGTCAGCGCGGACAGGCCGGTGCCCGCGGTCTCGGTGATCGACATGGTGTTCGAGGCGCCGGTGACGGTGGAGGTGAGCACCAGATAGGCGCCGCTCGTACCGGTGACGACACTGGCCTGGATGCCCGGGTTGCCGCTGGCGGAATTGATCGCCGCCGCGATGCCGGACAGCGAGTCGTTGCCGCTGCCGATGGTGACCGAGAAGCTGCTGCCGCCGAGGGAAAGCTGCAGCGTGCCGGTGCCGACGGTGGCGGAGCTGCTGCTGTAGGCAGTAGTCGAGACGATCTGCTGAGCCTGGGCGAGCTGGCCGATCGATACACTGTACGAACCGAGCGTCGCCCCGGAATCCACGGCGGCCGTGAAGGCCGCGGCATTGCTGCTCGTGGCGCCGAGCGAGCCGAACGCACCCGGCGTATCGAGCGTCGCGAGGGAGGATTGAAAGGTCGACAGCGCGCTTTTCAGTTGCCCGACCGAGGACATCTCCGACGTCACCGCCTGGGTCTGACTGGTGATGACGGCCTCCTGCGGTGCCTGTGTCGCGGCGACCAGCTGGGCGACCAGCGAGGAGACATCGATCACCGAGCCGCCGGCGGCGCCGGCACTCGTGCTGCTCGCGATCGAGACGGGCGAGGTGGATGACATCTCACGCACTCCTTGGGCGGATCGCTCGGCGCCTGGAGATTGCGCTGTCCGCCACCGGGCGGCCGCGGGCGGCGCGGTGCGGCGCCGATGCGCACCGGGTCCGGGGGCGGGGCCTTGCGGTGCCCGCCCCCGGGGTCGTCCCGTGAAGTTGCCGACTCATCTCCTCACGAGCTCGAACCTTACGGCAGCTTCTGCAGCAGCGTGAGGATGTTCTGCGGGATGATATTGGCCTGGGCCACCATCGCCGTGCCCGCCTGCTGCAGGATCTGCGCCTTGGACAGGCTCGAGGTCGCCTGAGCGTAGTTCGTGTCCACGATCTGGCTCTTGGCGGCGGACAGGTTCTGGGAGTCCGTCTGCAGGCCCGTGACGGCCGCCTGGAACCGGTTCTGGAAGGCGCCGAGCTGCGCGCCCGTGGTGGCGATCTGCTGCAGCGCGTTGTCGATGGAGATCAGCGTGAGATTGGAGTTGCCCACCGTATTGACGTTCAGTCCGCTCAAATACTGCACGGCCGAGGAGGTTTCGGGCGTGGTGCCGGGGGTTCCGGGCGTCAGCGTGGAATTTCCTGCGGTCAGCGACATCGATCCAGTAGCAGTGCCAGCGGTAAAGGTCCCAGCAGTGACCGCGAATGTCGCGCCGGTGGCGGTGCTCTTGATCGAGATCGTGGTGCTGCCCGCGGTGTTGGTGGCCGTGTAACCGGTTCCGGCCAAAGCGGTATTGAGAGCGCCGGCGACGGTCGCCGCGTTAGATGATGCGGTGGTGACGAGGTTTATTGTGCCCGTCGAATAGCTCGTTCCGCCTATCTTAACGCTGAAGGACCCAGTGCCGGCCGCGGTAATTGTGCCGCCGAGCGCGCTGCTATAGATGTTGGTCGGTAGGTGCGCGCCCGACGAGTACGTGCCGACGACATTCGTGCTGTCTACGCCGAGGTTCTGCAGCGTGCTCGAGCCGGGGGTTATGCTGTTGCCGGAGGCATTGGTGGCGCTGGCGACCGAGAAGCTAACGACACTGCCGGTACCGGCGGCGGCGGTGCCGCTGATCTGGATCCCGGTGCCCGCGCCGTTGACGGTCGCGGCCAGTCCGCCCGTCGAGCTCAACGCCTGGTTGATCGACGCGGCGATGCTCTGCAGGTCGGTGGACTGGTTGCCGGTGAGGGAGATCGCATTCGTCGTGTAGTTGGTGCCGTTGACCGTGACGTTCAGCGTCACGGAGCTGCCGGCCACGGCCGTGTTGAGCCCCGTGGAGCCGGCGAGCCCGGTCGAGGACGCGTTGTAGGATCCTTGAGTTGCGGCAGTGGCGTATAGAGTGCTGCCGGAGGCCGTTTGCACCGAAGCGGTGCCGGTTGTCAGAGCCGAGCCATTGTAATAATTGCCGATGGCGGTGGTGCTGGCGCTCGCGACCGAGCTGACGGTGATCGACTGGC
>JAJZZR010000275.1 GCA_021797465.1 Pseudomonadota bacterium
TCGACCATCTGGCGAGCAATCGGGCGGAGGTGCTGGCCGAGACCTACCGCCGTTGGGAGGCGCGAGATCCGACGCCGCTGATCCCACCGTTCAGGCCAAGGTCGCCCGTAAAAGCATCGGCCCGGCGAAGAGCCGCCAAGTCAGGAAAGGAGCAACACGAATGAGCAAGGTCAGGGTTCTGGTCGGCACTCGCAAAGGCGCATTCATCCTTGCCGCCGACGGCGCGCGGCGTAACTGGTCGGTTTCTGGACCATTTTTCGGCGGGTGGGAGATATTTCACATGAAGGGGTCACCGGCCGATCCCGATCGGCTCTACGCCTCGCAGAGCACCGGTTGGTTCGGCCAGGTGATGCAACGTTCGGACGACGGAGGCCAGAACTGGACCACTGTCGGCAATGATTTTCCGTACGAGGGGATTCCGGGTACGCACCAATGGTATGATGGAACGCCGCATCCCTGGGAATTCAAGCGGATCTGGCATCTGGAACCATCGTTGATCGATCCCGACACGGTTTATGCTGGCGCGGAGGATGCGGCGCTGTTCCGCTCCACCGACGGAGGCACGAGTTGGCAGGAACTAGCTGGTCTCCGACGCCATGGTACGGGAGCCAGTTGGATGCCGGGGGCTGGCGGCATGTGCCTGCATTCGATCGTGTTGGATCCGGGAAATGAGAAGCGCATGTTCATCGCCATTTCGGCGGCCGGCGCCTTCCGTTCCGACGACGGAGGTGGGACCTGGAAAGCGATCAATAAGGGCTTGCGTTCTGCTCACATTCCGGATCCGGATGCAGAGACAGGCCATTGCGTGCATCACATCGCGATGCACCCCTCGCGACCGAATACGCTCTTCATGCAGAAGCACTGGGATGTGATGCGTTCCGACGATTCGGGCGAAACATGGCACGAAGTAAGCGGCAACCTGCCGACCGATTTCGGGTTCGTCATCGACGTTCACGCACATGAGCCGGAGACCTTGTATGTCGTGCCGATCAAGAGCGACCAGGAGCATTATCCACTTGACGGTGCACTGAAAGTGTATCGCAGCCGCAGCAGCGGCGACTGGGAACCTCTGACTCGCGGGCTGCCGCAGCGAGACTGCTACGTGAATGTGCTGCGGGACGCGATGGCGGTTGATTGCTTGGAGGAATGCGGCGTCTATTTCGGCACTACCGGCGGGCAGGTCTACGCCTCCTCCGACGGGGGCGAGAACTGGACAGCGATCGTGCGAGATCTTCCCGCTATCCTGTCCGTGGAAGTTCAGACGCTGCCATGAACTTGGTGCGAGTGGAACTCCCGGCCGGGTTGAGCGTGCTGGCCCGCACGGATCGGGAGGTTCGGCTGCACGTCGAATCGCCCGTGACGCCGACACGCGTGCTGGATGTGCTGGAGAGGGATTACCCGATGCTGCTGGGTACAATTCGTGACCAACGTACGGGCAACCGGCGCCCGTTCATCAGGTACTTTGCCTGCCAGCAAGATTTTTCGCTGCAAAGTCCGGATACAGAGTTGCCGGACGCCATCGCTGCAGGGAAGGAGCCATTCTTGGTCGTCGGGGCGATCGCTGGCGGATGACGGTTTCCGACCGCGGACATCCGGTGGCGCCATGGCATAGATCCGCCATATTAGTCAGCCCCCAAGTAGACTAGCGGCTTTGCCCCCTACCCGGTCAATGACGAGCCGAGAAAGAATACCCGCCTTGGTGAGTCAAGGCCGACCCGACGTATGACTTGGTTGGGCCCGTTCTTTCCGCCTAATATTTTGGACAACTTGGACGGGGAGCGGAAGGGCAGTTACCATGTGAAGAATTGAAAACGTGGAAATATCGGAGGCACGAAGCGCCGGCAGTGATCACATGGCGGACCACGAATCATCGTCTTCGGGCAAATCATTATCCATCGAGATTTTTAAGTCAGCCCAAGGTGAGCAGATGTCGTTGTTGCCCTTGGTATCGCTGATAATTTTTCTACCTTTGAGAACTTCGAGGCCCGAATCTGGGTCGGCACCAAGACTCGGATTTGCGCCAAGGCTGAATACAATATAGCTATATTTTCCTTTAGTAAAGCGAAGTTGTTTTTCGATGTTTGTGTATCTCCCGGACCAGTAGAACACGTTACGGGAGTGAACATCACCTTCTATTTTCAGATCATTACCATGGGCTGTTCCATGTCGGTAAGTGAATCTATTACCATCCTGGGTAATAGTGACCCACTTGCCAGCGGGTAGATGACAATCAAATATCGTGACAGGATTGGCAAGGGCAGGCGCTGAATGACACACCGCCAGCGTTGCGCAAGCAATGAAGAGTGTCACAAAGAGATACTTCAAGGAAAACACATATTCACCGTGCAGGTAAAAGGCGCCACTCATACTCCGTCGTAATCGAACAGAAGGACCGAGGGATCATACCCTTGCACGGACGGAAGTGTCCACTCAACTGCTATGAGTGATAGCTTTGGAGAGTCGGCAATACCGCCGGTGAACGGCCATTATGGGCGTATTCCGTTGAAAAACTCGGCTTGCCTGAAGGGTCGACCGCTGATTCAATTCTGCTGCGGCGGCTTGAGGTGAACAACGATGATGGGTTCCCGGCAGGAAACGCAAGGTGCTCTGTTCTACGAGTTCTCGATCGAAGCGCACGTCCCGCCAGACCACATGCTCCGATCGGTTGATCCGTTCGTCGACCTGGCCGGCATCCGGCAACACCTGGCACCATTTTATAGCCCACCGGACGGCCATCTGTCGGTCCGGAACTGATTCTCCGCATGCTGCCAGTCGGCTACGTCATGGGCATCCGGTCCGACCGCCGCCTCTGCGAGGAGGTCCATCTCAAGCTCGCTTACCGATGGTTCTGCCGCCTCGATCTGACCACACCGGTGCCGGATCACCCGACCTTCTCCAAGAACCGTCATGGCCGCTTCCCCGACAGCGACTTGTTGCGTCATCTGATCGATACGGTGGTCGCAGGCTGTCTCGCGGAGGGCCTGGCCAGCGGTCAGCGCCTTGCCGCGGACGCCAGCATCATCCAGGCCAGCGTAAACCGCCAGAACTCGACACCGAAGGCGGACTGGCAGCCTGACAGCATCAATCCCGAAGATGCGCTCCGGGCTGTCAGGGAATACCGGGAAACGCTCGATGACGCCGCCTTCGGCGCGGCAAGCACGGCCGAACCGAAGTTAACCTCACATTCCGACCCAGTTTCACAATGGACCGGCGCTCACGGCGGTACCGCCTATTTTGCCTATTCCACCAACTAACTGAACGAACCGACAACGGCGCACCAATTTCATCCATTATATTAAAGAGTATTTTGTCGGTTTGCCTATTACGAAAACCTATTAACTCAGCCAGTAAATCACTTAGGTTGGAGTTATGTATTAGCCCAGAGACAACAGGCTTCAGTAACACGTCCAGAATCGGAATTTCGATCGACAAAAACGCAGTAATAAGGCTGCAGACGAACTGAGGTCGAGCAGTCGGCGGGCCTCATGGAGCGCACTTTCCGCCGCACGCGACAAATCTGGATAGTCAGTATAATATAAATTTAATCTCTCTTCAACAAATTTAGAGACGATGACATCTCGATGGTCTAGGGGAATTTGTGTGATGATATATTCCTCGCCAGCCTCACGCTCGGCATCTTCCGGTGTGTAACCCATTAAAGTCTCGCAGGTTGATTCAGTGACACTTTTAAGTGAACAAAAATAGTATGGTCTTATTTGTGGCAGCTTACGACGTGGACCGAATGTCGGGTACTGAGGATCGTGTGCTCCTCGACGGGCCTGCCGCCGTTCCCCCTCCTGATTACCCTACGGCATTCACACATTTTAATTGCCGTAATAGACGTCCTCTGATTCTCCATGATTTTGAGGCTGATGGAGGAAGTGTTGGCGACACGGGCTGGAGCTTTGGGTCACTTTGGTGACGCGCGACGTGCGGCGATGGGCAGCGCGCTGGTTGGACGGGTGGTGGAGACTGGGTCGCTGGTCATTCGCAAGCTTGGCGGCACACGGGCGCGGGAGATTGCGATTCATCGCTTTTTGTCGGCCCCGTCGGACACGTGTGCCGAGATGGTCGAGACGCTGGCGGATGGCAAGGCCGCTGCCTGCCGGGTGCGTCGGATCGTGGCCGCGAATCTACCACGCCGGAGGCTACTGCCGCACAATTTCGCCTTCCATCAGGGCCCGAATGTTGCTATCCCGTTCCTAATAGGGGGCGGATAAGCCGCTCAAATGAGAAATGTCTGATAAGGAGCGGCCATGCTGGATTTCATCACTCAACGGCTGGTTGATACAAATGAAATCGATTACGATTATTTCGGCAACGAAGCGTATAGTTCGGGCCGCGGCAAGGGCAGCGTTCTGGTTGCGCCCTCCAAGAAAATCTACAACAATCTTTTGGCCAATGTGTTGGCGGAGGAGCAGGCGCTGCTTTTCTTCTCCTCCTCGCGCAGGGTGATGGTGAAGCTCATGCGCGACTGGGGAAACCATATGCAGGGCAAGTGGGGGGTTAAAAACTATATCGCGACGAAGGCGCAGCTCGGCATCATCTGCGGCGAGTACGGCAGCAGCGTGCCGGTGATGCCTGCGGCACTGCGGTATCTCATCAGCCAACCCTTGGTGATGAAGCATAATGCCACAGTCGAATTCACCAAGCTCAAGGCCAAGGCTTACGGCGTCAGCAAGAACCGGTTCACCAACGTGACTCTCGTTAAAACCGAATATACTTGGAAAGAAGCGCAGACAGATACGTTCCTCAGCGGACTCGATAAAGGCGGTTACTTCTGCTATGTCGGCCGTCCCAATCCGAAAATGGAAATCGTCTTGCAGCACAGCAGCAAAAAGGCGTTCACCCTGCTGGACATCGCCAGCTTCATCAACAACCAGGGCTGACCCCTGGGACGTTAATCATTTGAATTGAACAGAGAGCGTCGATTCAGATGATTAAAATTGGCCTCCTCGACGCAGCAATTGGTACGTCGGCCGTTCCTGAAGCGGCGTGGCCACCACCGCAGATAGCTGCTCTGGCCGCGCTGGGGCCAGTTTCTTGGTTCTGACCTGCTCCGGGCAATTTCCTCTGGTTGGGATTAGAGTCCGGCCTTGGTTGAAGGACGGACGGATGAAGCGGAAGTGGTTTTCGGAAGAGCA
>JAJZZR010000453.1 GCA_021797465.1 Pseudomonadota bacterium
TGTCGCCCAGGTCGACGCCGCAGAACTCTTGCTCGACCCACTCCACCGACTCGGTGCCGCAGCCCATGATAGACAAGACTTCAGGATCTTCGCATCGCGATCTCTTCGCCACGTCCCCGAGCTTCCTCCCGCGTACTACTCTGTGGGAGAAAGGCTACCAGAGCCGCGCAGTTGTGTCCAGCCCCTCGTTATCGGGGCATCGGCGGGGTCGAAAACCGACCAGAAATGTGTGTAACAGACAGGTGGAAGCGGGAGTTGCAACGCTTTGCGACGGAGGAGAACCTGACGATCACGGTGTGTCATTTTCCGCCAGGCACCAGCAAATGGAACAAGATCGAACATCGCCTCTTCTCTTTCATCACCGCAAACTGGCGAAGCAGGCCCCTGACGGACTACCGTACCATCGTCAATCTTATTGCCGGGACGAATGGCACTCGGATAAGCCGCAGGGCGGGAGCGGTAGAGATGTAAGGTGTTGAAAAATAAGGAAGAAGGTTGGCTCAAGGTGGTAGGATGTTGTTGCAACACACCAACCTCACAACCCGGAGGCCAACCTTCATGGGGAACAAGCGTAGACCGAGAAGCGCCCGACAGCAACGACATGTGCGCAAGCAGGTTCAGAAAGTGGCCCGGCAGGTCGATTCGATGAGCTTTTTCAATCTGGTGACCGGTCCGGATCTTCTCGGGGAGCCGGAAGCTCTGCTGCCCGAATACCGGGAGCGCAAATATCCCCCGACCGTGACGCTGGCGATGTTCCTCGGACAGGTCTTGAGTGCCGACGGATCGTGTCAGAACGCGGCGATGGTCAGTCGAGTGCTCAGCGGCGTGGAGCCGGGCAGTGCAAACACCGGATCCTATAGCGATGCCCGTAAACGCTTGCCGCGAGAGCTGGTGCAGGAATTGGCCCGCTCGGTAGCCAGACAGATGGATACGCGCACCCCTGCACGGTGGAGCTGGCGCGGCCGGTATATCAAATTGGTGGACGGCACGACGATTCTGCTGCCGGACACCGCAGAGAACCAGGCGCTTTATCCGCAGCACGGCAGCCAGAAGGCCGGGGCAGGCTTTCCGATTGCGCGCCTGGTGGGGGTGGTTTCGCTCGCCCACGGTGCACTGCTCGATGTGGCGATGGGGCCGTACCAAGGCAAAGGGACCGGGGAGCACGCGCTGTTTCGCCAGCTGCTGCAGTGCTTTGCCGAGGGCGACATCATGCTGGCCGACAGCTACTACGCCAGCTACTTTCTGATCGCAGCCCTGACGGGCATGGGCGTGGACTTTGTCTTTGAACAGCACGGAGCGCGCCACACGGATTTCCGTACAGGTGAGAAGCTTGGCCAGCGCGATCATCTGGCGCAGTGGGCCCGCCCGGCGCGGCCGCAGTGGATGAGCCTGGAGGAGTACGACAGCTTCCCGGCCGCGCTGACGGTGCGGGAAACGAAGGTGGGTAAGAAGGTGCTCGTCACCTCGTTCTTGAACCGGCGCGAGGTCTGCAAGCGCGAGTTGGGCTCGCTCTTTCTGCACAGATGGAATGTCGAACTCGACCTTCGAAACGTGAAGGACACACTCGGCATGGCCTTGTTGAGCTGCAAGACCCCCGAGATGTGCACGAAGGAACTCTGGGTGTACCTGCTGGCCTACAATCTGATTCGGCTGCTGATGGCGCAGGCGGCGGTACAGGCCACCGTGCCGCCCCGGCACTTGAGCTTCAAGCATACCGTGCAGGTCTGGCTGGCCTGGAGTCACAAGCAGTTCCTTATCGGATGCCGCCGAAGACCTGCCCGCGTTGTTCCGGCTGATCGCATACGTACGTGTGGGCAGACGTCCCGGCAGGATTGAACCTCGCGCAGTGAAACAAAGACCGAAGCCGTTCCCGCGATTGCAGACAACTCGCCATAGAGCACGCCGAAACATCAGGTTATACGGACATCCGCGAAAACTGGTGGCTTAAACGAGTGCCATTCATTGCCGGGACTACGACCAAGACCGGGCTGACCGTCAAAGCTCGGTTGGATCGCCGAACGTACAAGCGCGGAGTCAAAGTGACCCAGAAGGAAATAAAGGCGCTCAACCTCAAGCCTCATGACTTTCATGGCGAATGGAACTACACGATTGCTCCCAAAGGACACGCAGCGTAACTGCGCAAGTTAATAATTCACAAGCCCTTATGCGCTGAGGCAACCGAACGTGCGCCGGTAAGAGCGAATAGAAGGTATTCGGTAGAACGGCTCTCACACGAATTCGTTGGACCAATATCTGTTCGGACGATGGAGTATGGGCGGCTCCGTCGATCTTGACTCAAGAGGTAAAATAGAGCTCTGTTGAAATACGAGTGGGTTACGCGGTGACGCAAGGGTTGATGTGGGAGAAGTCGAGCTTGCCGGCGGTGAGGAAGATGACGGTGCAGATGATGCGGAAGCGCCCGTATCCGCGCGCTTTGCGCTTGGTGGCATGGATTGATCGCCTCGAGGAACCCGTTGGTCTGGCGCGTATCAACCCATGCGAGGATGCCCTCGAAGTGCTTGCGGATCATGGCGGCCACCTCCTTTATCGGCTCGACCTTCGAGCGCATGACGTTGGTGCACCACTGGCGCAGCAGGTGGTGCACGACGTTCGGTTGCTTGCGGGCGAGGATGTCGCGCAGCTGTTCGCGGTACTGCCACGCGCGGGCCGTGCCGCTGTTGGTGATGCGAACGAGCCGCTCATCGAGTTCGGCGCGCTGGGCGCTCGAGCCTGTCCAGCGGCCAGCGCATCCCCTTCAGGCCGGGATCGAGCTTCTGCTCGAGGCGCCGGGTAGCATCGAGGGCGCTCGATGCGTGTGCGATCACGTGGAACTTGTCGAAGGTGATCTGCGCGTCGGAGAAGTGCTCCTGCACTTCCTTGATGAAGGCCGGGGACATGTCGATGCTCACCGAGGCGATCTCGGAGGGCTTGCCGTGATGAGCCCGCAGGTTCTGCGCGAACGCCCCGACCGTCTCGGCGCCGCGGCCCTCGGCCACGAGCAGTACCCGACGCCGCTCGGGGTGCGGATCGGCCTCGGCGAATAGGCTGACGTATTCCTGCCCCTTCGCTCGGGAGGTCTCGTCGATGGCGAGCTGATGCACCTCGGACAGATCCGTCGCCGCCACCGTCGCCTCGACGTAGCGATGGCACGCCATGACCCGGTCGATCGACTCCCCGGTGATCCGAGACACCCCGGAAAGGGCATCTGCCGCGACAGCAGCAGCGCGAACGCCTCGAACAGGAGCGAGAACCCGCAGAGCTTGTCGGCCCACGGCGGGCTGATCTGGACGACCTTACCGTTCGGGAGCTTCACCCGCGGAACGTGCACCTCAAGATCGCATTGGTACTGGAAGAAGTTCCGGTGCCGGTAGGTCTTCGTGACGGTGTTTTGAACCGGATGCCCCCCGCTCTGGTCCGGCACGGCAAAGTGGCTGCTAACCTCGAAGTCTACACGGATACTGAGCTTGCGCTGCTGCTCATCGAACCCCATCCCCGCGATGAACCAGGGGGAGTTCACGCCCAGTGCCGACTCAAAGATCTTCTCGGTGACCATTTCGACCTTTCTGCTTCGCTTTTGCGGCGCTCGGCCCACTTCGACCATCACCTTCTGACGACTTCGCCGTCAGACCGCCTCGCGGCTTTGCCGATGAAAAGAGATCGAGGTGGAAAGATCAAGGCTACCCGTTCAGGCCCCGATTACCCACTCGGAATTTAAGTGAGGTGAGGCTAAAATCGGGAATCGCTCCTTATCGCGCCGGCGATCTATACCGGGCCACGTTCGTCCATGATCAACCGCAGTCGCGAGGATCTCGGCACCTAATTTGTCAGGCGTCGGTGGTCACAAAAGACCTTCGGCACGTGGCCGAATGAATCGAAAAACACAGCAAACTTATACGTGAAAATATTTAGTATGCCCCACGCCCCGAAATTACCACTTTGACGGTCTTGAAGAGGATCTGCAGGTCCATCAAAAGAGTTTGCTTGCGGACGTAATACGTATCGAGCACCACCCGGCGGCGGTAGCCGGTGTCATTTCGGCCCGTCACCTGCCAGAGCCCGGTGATCCCGGGCTTCGATGCCAAATAGGACGGCAGGTACCGCCCGTAGCGCAGCATCTCTTCGCGTACGATAGGCCGCGGACCAACCAAGCTCATCTCACCGCGGAGTACATTCCAGAGTTGCGGCAGTTCATCGAGGCTGGTCTTGCGCAGGAAGCGGCCGAGCCGCGTGATCCGAGGGTCATTTTGCAGCTTGTGGTCATGTTCCCATTCGGCCCGCGCCTGCGGATTCTGAGCAAGGAGGTCCCGCAAGATCCGTTCTGCGTCCGGCACCATGGTGCGGAATTTAAGACACTGGAACGTCTTACCGCCAAGGCCGACGCGACGGTGGCGGAAGAGAATGGGACCGCCGTGCATCCGCATGCGCACCACGATGGCGAGGATGAGCGGGGAGAACACGGCGCCGATCGCAAGCGCGCCGGTGATATCGAGCGCACGCTTGGCGGCGCCATATGCAATGCGGTGCCGCGTTGGCCGGATCGAGGGACGAGCGGGAGTCTCCCACACTCGCGCGGGCGCCCAGGGAGCGGTGAAGGCATCCAGAGGTACGGGACCGGCCGTGAATTCGTGGCTCGTGGCTTCGAGCGCTGTGCGCTGTCCGCTCTGGATGAGATGCGGGCGGAGTGTCGGCTTGTGTGCCACAGTCTCTAGCGTTTGGCCCAGAGTGATGACCTCGTTCGGTTGCGTCGACAAGTTGTTCTCCATTTGCACGATGTCGCAATCAAGCGACAGCCGCCCCAGGGAGTTTGATGCCATGTCGCACACAAGTCTGCGACGTACTCCACATGTCCGTGTGAACGATTCGGATTTGTCCGGGTTGACCCGGGAGCGGGGGCAACTCAATACGCATGATTGGGATGGTATTAGTGGAAACTCGCGCTGGCGCGCGCGCACCGGGCAGCGCGGCGCGCCAACCGATGAAATCCCTGCACGTTTCCGCCAGCGGCGCTTCTACGCCGCCGGCACTCACAAGACCTTGGTGCACGTTCTTCCATCCCAAGAATTGACGCATCCAGCGTGCACTGCCAAATCCCTATTAAGTCTGTGCATTTTTTAAGGGAGGGGAGTATA
>JAJZZR010000131.1 GCA_021797465.1 Pseudomonadota bacterium
AGCACCGGCCATTGCTCGCCCGAGCGCCGGAACGATCCGGCCAGGTAGTGCTCGCAGCGGGCCATGGTCGGAGGCGCCTCGGCGCAGAACTCGCTCTCGGCGAAACGGCGGAAGCCGAGCACTTCGTCGACGAGCAGCCCGGCGGGTATCTCCCGGTGGTTCACCGCCACCACCCGCGTCGTGCGCCCCATCGGCGTCGCGCCGCTACCGACGAACTGGCGCAGATCGATGATCGGCAAAAGCTGTCCGCGCACGTTGGCGAGCCCCTTGATCCAGGTTTTGGCGCCGGGTACTCGGGTCATGCCCGCCGGCACGCCCAGAACCTCGCGCGTCTCCTCGCGCGCCACCAGGTACAGATCGCCGGCCATGCGCAATGCGACGCCGACCCACTCGCGCTGCGGCGCGCCTTCCTGACTCGATTGCGCGGAGACCGACCGGGCCCGACGCTCGAGCTCGCAGAGCAGCTCGAAGGGCCGGTCACGAAGCGCGTTGAGCGGCTGCGTGTCACTCATGCCGCGAGTGCGCCTCGGAATTGCCGGTCAGTCGCGCGACCTGGGTGTTCATCGGGAGGGGCTCAGCTCGCGAGCGTCGAGCGCGCTTTGGCGACCAACTGGTCCGGAGACACCGGTTTGACCATGTAGTCGACCGCGCCCTGGCGCAGGCCCCAGATCCGATCGGTCTCCTGCCCCTTGGAGGTCACCATGATGATCGGAATCTGGCGCGTGCGGGGATCATTGACCAGCGCCCGTGTCGCCTGATAGCCGTTCATGCCCGGCATGACGATATCCATGAAGATGAGGTCGGGGCTCATCTCGCGCGCGAGCCGTACGCCTTCGGCCCCGTCGGCGGCGGCGGCGGTGCGATAACCGTGCTTCTGGAGCGCCGTCTGCATCACATGCACCTCCGTGGGCGAATCGTCGACGATGAGGATCAGCGCCATGACCATCATCTCCCGATATGCGTTTCAATCGCGCTGAGGAGCTCGTCCTTGGTGAAGGGCTTGGTCAGGTAATGTTCGGATCCGACGATCCGGCCCCGCGCTCGGTCGAACAGGCCGTCCTTGGACGACAGCATGATGACGGGAATGGAGCGGAACACCTTGTTGTGCTTGATCAGCGAACAGGTCTGATACCCGTCGAGCCGCGGCATCATGATGTCGACGAAGACGATATCCGGCTGATGATCGGCGATCTTCGAAAGCGCATCGAAGCCGTCGATAGCCGTGTACACCTCGCAACCTTCTTTGGCGAGAAGCGTCTCGGCCGTACGGCGTATCGTTTTGCTGTCATCGATCACCAGGACCTTCAGGCCCTGGAGTTTCGTGTTGCTGGCGTTCACGGCCACGCAACTCCTCATTGCAGTCGACGGAGGCTCGGACGGCCGCCACGATGACGGTCTCCGCCCCAGGGGCCCGAGCGTACACGCAATGCCCGAACCGGCGCCATTGGGGCCGCAGACCCCGAGAACTTACGCAGATTTTCTTTTAACATATCGGAAGAACCCTCGCCATGCCGTCTACGTCACGGTTTTCGTATGTCGATCGCAAGCGAGCCGCCCCCCCAGACAGGCACGAGCGCTCCTGGCATCATCCTCCCATGTCGACCGTTCGTCTGGGCGTGATCATGGACCCGATTCACGCCATCCACTACGCCAAGGACTCGACGCTGGCGATGCTGCTGGCCGCCCAGGCGCGCGGCTGGTCGCTCTTTTATCTCGAGCAGCGGGATTTGTGGCTGCGGGACGGAGTCGCCTGGGGCCGGACCCGTCCGCTGCGGGTCAAGGCCGATCCGGCCGGCTGGTTCGAGCTCGGCGAGTCGACCGCAACCCCTTTGGGACAGCTCGATTGCATCCTGATGAGGAAAGACCCTCCCTTTGACACCGAGTACATCTATACGACGTACATCCTGGAGCGGGCGGAGCTCGCCGGCGCTCGGGTGATCAATCGTCCGCGCGGGCTGCGGGACATGAACGAAAAGGTCTACACCGCCTGGTTCCCCGAGTGCTGCGCGCCGACCCTGATCACGCGCGACATGGCCGATATGGCCGCATTCCTGCGCGAGCACGGCAAGATCGTCTGCAAGCCGCTGCACGGCATGGGTGGGCGCTCGATCTTCGTGCTCGAGCAGCATGACAAGAACATGGGCGTGGTGTTCGAGACGCTCACCGACTATGGACAGCGCTTCGCGATCGTGCAGCGCTATCTGCCCGAGATCGCCACCGACGGCGACACGCGAGTGCTGCTGATCGACGGAGAGCCCATCCCTTATGCGCTCGCGCGAATCCCCCTGCCGCATGACAATCGCGGCAATCTCGCCGCGGGCGCGCGGGCGCAGGTCCGGCCGTTGAGCGAGCGGGAGCGCTGGCTCGCCGGGCAGATCGGCCCGGCGCTGGCGGCCCAGGGCATGCTGTTCGTCGGGCTCGATGTGATCGGCGGTCATGTCACAGAGATCAACGTGACCAGCCCCACAGGCATCCGCGAGATCGAGAAGCAGCACCCCATCGGCATCGGCGAGCGCCTGATGCAGGCCATCGAGCGGCGGCTCGCCGGCGCATCGGCGCCGTTGGCCTGAGCGGGGCTCGATGACCGCGGACGGCGCATCGATCCGGGCGGGCCGGGCCTCGCGAGACCGGCTGCTGGCGATGCTGTTCGTGGCGGCGCTGCTGCATGGGCTGCTGATTCTCGGCATCACCTTCAAGACGCCGCTGTCCGGCGGGCGCGGCGCGCCCGGATTGCGCGTGCTCTTGGTATCGAACCGGCTGCCGCCGGCCAAGCGCAATGCCACGGCCACCTACCTCGCGCAGCGCACGCAGCTGGGGGCCGGCAATACACACCGCGCCGCGCAGCCGAGCCTGCCGACGCTGCGGCCTGTTCTGCCGCCCGGCCACCGCAGCGCACACGATGCCGCCGCGCCGCCGGGCCGGCCGGCCCAGGGCGGCGCGGAACAAGTGTTGACCACCACCGGCTGGAGCACCCGGGTCACCTACCGCATCAGCAGCTCGCCGGGAACGCTTGCCGGAGTGCTTGCCCCTGGCGGGGGTGGCGCCTTGGGTGCGCGCGCCAGCCGCTCCGCCCGCCTGCAGGGCCCGCGGCGACAGTTGTGGGTCAGCCCGGACACCCGTTCATCGCTCGTGGCCCCCTACCTTGTGGCCTGGCGGCGCAAGGTCGAGCGGATCGGAACCCTGAATTTCCCGGCCGCCGCACGCGCGGCGGCACCGCACACCGCGCCGATCATCGAAGTGGCGGTCGCGTCCGATGGACGACTGGTGGACGCGCAGATCCGCCGTTCCAGCGGCGATCCCGCGCTGGACCACGCCGCACTCGCGATTTTGCGGATGGCGAGCCCCTTCGATCCGTTTCCGCCGAAGCTGGCCCACCGCTATCGCGTGCTGCGATTCACGTATGAATGGCAATTCCAGGGCGGACGGGTCCGAGGATCGGTCACCGCGCCTTGAGGCGCGCCGCGCCGATCCCCATACTGGAGCCCATGGGCGAACACAGCGGCAAACCGGACGACACCGCCGAGGCTGCGGTCGAGTCTGCGGCAGAGACGGAGCAAGCAATGGCGCGCGAGCGCGACCCCGGCCCGTCCGACTTTGCCAGCCTCACCAATCACCTGCTGATCGCGATGCCCTCGCTGAGCGATCCGAACTTCATGCAGACGGTGGCGTTGATCTGTGAGCATACCGATCGCGGCGCCCTCGGCATCGTTCTCAACAAGCCGTTGCCGATGCGTCTCTCGGACGTGCTCTCGCAGATGCAGATCACGCCCTCGAGCGAGATCGTCGCGGAGCAACCCGTGCTGCGCGGTGGTCCGGTTCACACCGACCGGGGCTTCGTGCTGCATCGTCCGGGCGGACAGTGGGACCACACCCACAAGGTATCGGACACCATCCAGGTGACGACTTCGCGCGACGTGTTGGCGGCCATGGCCCGCGGAGAAGGTCCGGCGGACGCGTTCATCGCCTTGGGCTACGCCGGCTGGGAGGCCGGCCAGCTCGAGCGCGAGATCCTCGAGAACGCGTGGATTTCGGTACCCGTCGATGCCCGGGTGGTTTTCGATCTGCCGTTCAGCGAGCGCTGGAGCGGCGCATGGCAGCTGCTCGGCGTGGAAGTCGGCCAGCTGAGCCTCACCGCCGGGCATGCCTGAGCCGCTCCAGCGCATTCTTGCCTTCGACTTTGGACTCCAACGCATCGGCATTGCCATTGGAGACACCCTGACGAGGACGGCCGCGCCGCGCCCGGCGACCACCGCTCGCGCAGGCGAGCCCGATTGGGAGTCGATCGAACGTGAGGTGCGCGCGTTCAGTCCCGGCCGGCTGGTGGTCGGCGCCCCGTATAATACCGACGGCACTGCGGGCGCATTGATGCCGAACGCGCGGCGTTTCGCGGGCGAGCTGCGCCACCGCTTCGCGCTGCCGGTCAGCCTGATCGATGAGCGCTTCTCTTCCCTCGAGGCGAGTGCGGCGCTCAAGAGGCAGCGCGCGAGAGGCGAACGGCGTCGCATGCGGCGCGAGCACATCGACAGTGCCGCCGCCGCGGTGATCCTGGAGCGGTGGCTGTCTGGAGAGCCTGGAGAAGACCTGCAATGATCACGATCATCCCGGCCGATCGCGGCGCGCCGGAGGCCGCATGAACGAGCAACAGCGCGCCGACGGCTCGCTGCGCCACCTCATCACGCTCGAGGATCTGCCGCGGCCGTTAATCGAGCGGCTGCTCGATCGCGCCCAGAGCCTGACGCGTCCGCTCGGCGCGCGCGCGCCGGTCAGCCGCGCCCTCGCGGGCTGCACCGTCGCCAACCTGTTCACCGAGCCCTCGACGCGCACCCGCGTCTCGTTCGAGCTTGCCGCGAAACGCCTTGGGGCGGACGTGGTGAATCTGGAAGTCCAGCTATCCTCGCGCGTCAAGGGCGAGAGCATGCTCGATACCGTGTTCACTCTGCAGTCGCTGCACATCGATGCGCTGGTGATCCGCGATGCCGAGCCGGGGGTGCCGAGCACGGTCGCGGCGCACGTCGCCTCGCATGTGAGTGTGTTGTCGGCCGGAGAAGCGCACGTATCGCACCCGACCCAGGGTTTGCTCGACGCGCTGA
>JAJZZR010000038.1 GCA_021797465.1 Pseudomonadota bacterium
CGCCCGCCGTTCTCCGCTGCGCTCCGGCCGCCCGCGCGGAGCTTGGCGGTGCAGCCACGGCCCGGCCCCGGCCAAAGGATCGCCGTGAAGGCCGCGATGGGCGCGGCCAGCCGAACGAGGACACCGATCATGACGACCGACCGCCTTACCCAGCACCACGACGACGCCGAGCCAGCCCACGCCGCATCCCCGACCGCCCGCCTGCTCGACGAGTTGCAGCTCTATGGCCATCGCCCCTACCAGGACGACCCGGACCCGCGGCCGCTGCCCGAGGCCGCACGGCTGGAAGGCGCGCTGGCCGACATCTTCGACGCCTTCGTCTCCACCCTTTCCGAGACGCGCCTGGAACCCGACCTCGCCGATCTGCTCTGGTCGCAGGTCAATCTCTTCCACCGCACGGTGGACCGCGTGCAGCGCGAACTCGACGCCAACGAGGACCGGCAGCGCCGCAGCCAGCAGGAGCAGGACGGCTCGGAAATCCGCTCGGTCGAGCTGGAACGCCTGATCGCCGAGGGGCTGACCTTGATCGAACGGCGCAACGCCTTCGAGCTTCTCCGCGACCACGCCGCCGAACTGTTCGAACGCCACACCGCCTCGGCCTGGCGTCCGCGTGCGGGATCGATGGTCAACCACCGCGCCCTGACCGCGGCGATGATCGACAGCCGCGACTTCATTGCCGCCAAGCGCCGCGCCGAGACCGAGGTGCTGCTGCCCGCCGGGCCACGGATCGCCTTCGCGGGCGGGGTCGATTTCAACGACCACGCGCGCATCTGGACGGTGCTGGACCGGGTGCACCGCAAGCACGCCGACATGGTGCTGCTGCACGGCGGCACCCCGCGCGGGGCCGAACGCATCGCCGCCTGCTGGGCCGATACCCGCAAGGTCACGCAGATCGCTTTCAAGCCCGAATGGGCACGGCACAACAAGGCCGCACCGTTCAAGCGCAATGACCGGATGCTGGAGGTGATGCCGATCGGGGTGATCGTCTTCCCAGGCTCCGGCATCTGCGAGAACCTCGCCGACAAGGCTCGGGTGCTCGGCATTCCAGTGTGGCGCTTTGGGGAGGGCGGCGCGTAAGCGCCGCTATCTGGCGAGGAGCTGCCTTGCGCCCAGAAGTCGCTAGCGGTTCCAGGCCGCGCGCGGACGACAACGACGACAGACCATTCAAGCGGTTGCCGAATCGTCAGTATGCCCCGTTACAAGGTGCAGGGAGGCCATGCGGACGCGCGGATAAGGGAAAATTGCGGCCGGGACGCGCCGGTCGAGGACCTTTTCTGCCGCACCAATGGAGTTTGTATCTAACCCCAATCCAACCGTTCAGGCTTTAGGAAGCCGAAGGCAGGCGTCCAGGAACCCTGTTGCATAATCTCTGTCGCTCGGGCATATGATGGCCGAGTTTTGCAACACATCGGTGGCCCCTTGATTGTTGGTTATGCTCGCGCCTCCGTCGACGACGAAACCCTTAGCCAGCAAACCGACGCGCTCGGCCGGGCCGGGTGCGAGCGGGTCTTTTTGGATGAGGCCAAGTACGGCCAACCCGGTCAGGACGGCTTAGCGCAGGCACTTTCGCAGCTCGGCCCCGGCGACGAACTCGTCGTGTTCAAGCTTGACCGCCTCGGCCGGACGGTCCGCCAACTGATCAAGCTCGTCGACGAGTTCAGACGGCGGGATGTCGGCTTCAGAAGCTTGACCGATGGTATCGACACGGCGACGCCGAGCGGCCGGGGGTTCCTGCAGACAATCGCAGATCTTTCCGAAATGGAGTACTCTCTTACCCGAGAGCGAACCCGGATCGGCCGGGCGATCGCCCGAGCGCGAGGTCGAGAAGGCGGCCGGCACCCGAAGCTCAGCCTCCACCAAATCGAGCAGGCAAAAAGCCTCCTCGCCGACCGAACCACCAGTGTGTCCGAGGTCGCCGCCCGTCTTGGCGTTGCGCGCTCCACCCTGTATCGCGCGATCGAACGTGCGTCCGCGTCGAGGATCGATTAATGTTGCTGCTTCACCTCTCGGACATCCATTTCCGCAAGGGCGAAGTCGGTACCGCCATGGATCCGAACGCCCACTTGCGCAGCGAGCTTCTCCGGGACGCCGTTGCCCAATGCGAGCGCGTCGGCGCTGTCCCCGATGCTGTCCTCGTGTCTGGAGATGTCGCCTTTGCCGGCCATCCGGACGAATATGCTTACGCCCTCTCGTGGCTCGACGAGCTGTGCCGAAGCGTCGGAACGACCCTCTCGGCCGTGTTCGTCATCCCTGGCAATCATGACGCCGTTCGCAACGTCGCGTCGAGGACCCTGATCCAGACCATCCATCGGGCCATCAAGAGTACCGATGACATTACGCTGGACGGTCTTCTTCGCGGGCTTCTCAGCGAGGAGGAATCGTCACGCCTGCTTTACGAGTCCCTGGGTCCCTATAACAGCTTTGCTGGGCAATTTTTTTGCGATCTTCTCCCACCGGAGCGCACAATCGCGCAACGCGACCTTTTCCTCAATGATGGATCGATCCTTCGCCTGTCGGGCTTCAACTCGGCATTCGTCTCGAGCGCCGCCGATAAGAAGGGCGATCTCTTCACCGATCCAGCTTGCATGCAGCTCGTGCGCGACCGCGGCGTCGAGCATCTCGTCATCTGCCACCATCCCTATGCCTGGTTGCGACAGGGCGATGCGCTACGGGACTTTCTGAACGATGTCGCTAGGGTGCATTTGTTCGGTCATGAGCACACCAGCCGCATCGAGGTGGGACGTGATTGGGTCCGCATTGCCGCCAGCGCCGCCCATCCCGACCGGACTGAACCCGGCTGGGAACCTGGGTACAATCTGCTCGAACTGAAAGTCGAAGGCACAGGTAGCAATCGCCGCCTGGAGATCGACGCCCATGTTCGTGTCTGGCAACAAAGGCCAGGCGAGTTTCGCCCCAAGACCGATCGTGGCGCCGTTGTGTTCAGGCAGAGCATCCGGCTCGACGCCTGGACAGCGCCCGCCGCGACCGAAGGTCTGGCGGCACCGGCGGAACCACCCAGTGCTGTCGCTGCCGAGCAGCCGCTGCCCATCCAGGAACCCGCGAGGAGCGATCCCATGGACACATTGCGGGACATCAGCGTTAGGTTTTTCAAACTCACGCTGAGCCAGAAGTCCGCGATTGCCGGCAAGCTAAACCTCCTCGAGGAGGAAGATGCCAATCAGCCGGACTTCGAGCGATTCCGGCGCGTGTTCCTGCGTGCCCGCGATCGTGGGCTCGTCACCGACTTGGACCGAGAGGTCAACGAAGCGGCCGGTCGCGGGCGCTGATAACAATCATCGGGGCAAGGGGGAGCGCAACATGGCCGGGTTCAACTTCGCAGATAATTATCGTGCAGCAGGCCTAACGCCGGGCCCTGACGCCCTCCGGACACGGCAAGAGCCTTTCGACAATCTGCGACAGGCCATCGATCCTCAGACCGCGATCGATCTCACCCGGATCTATTTTGGTTTGCCTGTCCCGCGCGGTACAGACTGGTTTCGCGATGCGTTCGGGGCAACGGACCCGTCCTTTTCGCTCATTGACAATGCGCGGGAGGCCTCCGTGCTGGCCGGCGGACTACTTGAGGTGGCTACACTCGATGGCAAGGTGTATGCGGCACTCGCGACCTTGACAACTGCCGCCAGCGGCCTTCGCCAGCCATCGGTTCGGCTCGACCTGATTGACCTGATGCGCGCCGCAATTCAGGACAGGGCCGTCGGCGCCCGCCGGCAAGCACCGATCGATCCGAAACACATCAAACTCCCGGCCGCCAGCAAGCTATCGGCCGAACTCACGGCGCTTACCCAAGGGCCCGAGATTGCAAAGGCGTCCGCCCTTCTAAAGCAGGTAAGCGAGGAGTCCGCCGAAATTACCAAGACTTTCACCAATCAGGTGCTCGCCGTCGTCCAACCCCTGGCGGCGCAGGTCCTTACGCTCCGCGAAGAGGTCGAAATGCTTTGGTGGTACGTCGGTGGGTGGAGCCGCATGCTCGACAAGCCCTTCATGGAGCTCGAGTTGGGGTTGGCCGCGGTGCTCGCAGGCGTAGATGTGGCCGATATGAGCCGGTCGGCCACCGGACCAGCCGCCGCGCCGGCGATTTTCCAACGGATCCTTGCGGCAGGCCGTAAGGCTAAGACCGCGAAGATCGCCATCAAGGACGCGGTCGACGCGCTCCCACAGGACCAGCTCGATCGCCTGGGGCTCCCCAACGCGCTCGGCACGGTGTCCGAGATCTGCCCCGTCCTGACCGCCTACGCAAAGGCGAGGGAAATTGGCGCCAGCCCGGCGTGGCATGTGGCCTACGCCAAGGCGACCGGGTTCGAAGCAGGAGCGGCCTTTGCCCCGCTCGAACTTGCCATGCAGGCATTCCGCGAACGGTTACTGCTGCAGGCATTGGTCTGAGCACCTACCATGACAGACGAGACCGGCCCGAAGAAATGTCGGAAGGCGGACTGTCAGGTCGCTATGACCGGAAGTTGCGCCGAGGGACATGCACCGCTCGCGTCCTGCCCGAACTATGGCGACCAACCGGCAGAGCAGAGCAACGTCTATGATGGCGAACTCGACCCCGCGGCCGAAGGCGCGACGCCTGATGTCGAGCGGGTCAGTCTTCCCTCTGGGGACGCGCTAACGCCGGACGAGGTCGATCAATTCTTGCGGTGGCGTGCTGCTACATTCGTTACCGTCATCGGTGATAGCCACAGCGGGAAAACCACGCTCATCTGTGCCCTCTACGAACGCTTCCTGAAAGGCCCCTTTGCCGGGTTCGGCTTCGCCGGCAGCCGGACGCTTGTCGCGCTTGAACGCCGTACGCATCATTCCCGCGTGGACTCCGGACGGGTCACGCCAGAGACCGCAAGAACATCGCACCTCGACGGGCTGCGCTATTTTCACTTCGCCGTGGCGCTGGACGGCCATCCCACGAAGAGAGCGGATTTCCTTCTGTCGGACCGGTCCGGCGAGGCCCTCCGTGCCAATGAAGGTGAGACACCAGCCCCCCGGGAATTTAGACTTGAGGGCGTGGAAGGATCGCCTCGCAGATGCCCATGCTTCTCACCCAGAATGACGCAGCGACCGGTGCCGACGCAG
>JAJZZR010000388.1 GCA_021797465.1 Pseudomonadota bacterium
TTCCCAGGCGCCGGCCGTCAACCGGTGCGCGAACGCCGTCAGCCACGGCAGGAGCAGCAGCAGGGCAGCGGCCATGGACTTTTGCAGTCTCATCCGCGGCACCGCCCCGGCCCGCTCAACGCGCCCGGCCGCAGACCGCCCGCCCCGCTCGCGCAGCGCGCGCTTCGCTCCACGATTGTGGCAACAGAACGTCGGGCTCACGGCTCCCCCGTTGATCGTGCGTATACTGTGCCGCACTCGTGTCACGGACGCCATCCACTCCAGGATCGATACCGGTCCAAACTGCCGCCGTCTCACTCCGCCCATGCTGCACAAGCCGAATCCCGCCCCCGCCCCGCCGCTGTCGAATCTGCTGGTCCGCGCGGCCACGGCAAGCGATCTCGACCTCATCCGCACGCTGCTCGAGGGCGATGGCCTGCCCGCAAGCGATCTCGAGGCCGTCCGCCCGGGATTTCTGCTCGCCTGCGCCGGGACGCAGATCGCCGGTGCGGGGGCACTGGAGCGCTACGGTGAGGCGGCGCTGCTGCGCTCGCTCGTCGTCGCGGCGGCTTGGCGAGGCCACGGCCTCGGGCACCGTCTGGTCAAGTCGCTGGAACGGCAGGCGCGCGCCGCGGGCGTGCGCACCCTGGTGCTGCTCACGCAGACCGCGCAGGAATTCTTCGCGCGACTCGACTATCAGGTGATCGCGCGCGAGCAGACGCCGGCCGCGCTGCGCTCGAGCAGCGAGTTTCGCTCGCTCTGTCCCGCGAGCGCGATCTGCATGGCGAAATCGCTGCGCTGAGCGGGCCGCGGCCCGGTGGCGCGGACTGTACCGCTCGAGGGATTCGCGTCGCGTCACTCTCCGGCCGTGCAGAAGCGTCCCTCGCGCAGGAAATGCGCCGTCTCGCGCGCGACCCGCGCCGAGACCAGCATGCCCGCGTGGCTCACCGGCACCACGATGTGGGCGCTCGCGCCCGGCAGCCTTGTCTCGCTGACGGCGACGGTACCGTCACTCTCCTCGTCAAACCCCGCGACGAACTGACCAACCCCGAACGAGTGGGAGCCGGCGATGATGCCAAGGGGCCGGTCGAAACGCCAACGCCGCTGTCGCGGGGTCAGCAGCTCCTCGGCCACCGCCCGGCCCATGAGCGCGCTCATGAAGGGCGCCTGGCCGGCCTGCTCTGCCGCGCGGCTCGCCACACAAGGCGTGGCCAGGAACACCACGCGGCCGGGCGGGCTGGCGTAGCGCTCGAAGAAACTGTAGATGACCAGCCCGCCCAGGCTGTGCCCGACGAAATGCAGGTTCGGGGGATCGAGCGCGGTCACGAATTCGGCGAGTCGGGCGCTGATCTGATCCATGCCCTGCTGCGCGGCCGAATAGCTGAAGGCATGCACCTCGGCGCCGACCTCGCGCGCAAGCCGGTAGCGCAGCAGCAAGCCCTCGCCGCCGGACATCCACAGTCCGTGGACGTAAATGATGTGGTGTGTCCCGCGTGCCATCAGGTCGGATCGTAACCGAGCGCGCCCGCGCGTGCGGGCCCTTCGGCTCGCTATGCCCCAGCGTCTTCGGCATGGTGACACGCAACGTACCGCCCGTCGATCTCCCGCAGAAGCGGACGCTCCGCGATGCAGCGCGCGTCGGCGAGCGGACAGCGGGTCCGGAACGCGCACCCCGAGGGCAGCGCGAGCGGCGAGGGCAGCTCGTCGCGCGCCGGCGCGGCGCGTCGCTGGCGGGCGAGCGTCGGGTCGGGAATCGGCACCGCCGCGAGCAGCAGCCGCGTGTACGGATGCAGCGGCCGCGCGTACAGCGCATCGCGATCCGTGATCTCCATCACCCGCCCCAGATACAGCACCATCACGCGGTCGGCGATGTGGCGGACGGTGGCCAGGTCGTGCGCGACGAAGATATAGGTCAGGCCGTGCTCGGCACGCAGGTCGAGCAGCAGATTGATAACTTGCGACTTGATCGATACGTCCAGCGCCGAGACCGGCTCGTCGCAGACCACCAGCTCCGGTGCGACCACCAGCGCGCGGGCGATGCCGATGCGTTGCGCCTGGCCGCCGGAGAACTCGTGCGGGTAGCGGTTGATCTGCGCCGGCAGCAGACCGACCTGCTGCATCATGCGCAGGACACGCTGTTGGCGCTCGGCGCGGTCCGTGCGCGGCAGCAGCGCCTTCAGCGGCTCCGCGATGATCTCACCGACGGTCATGCGCGGATCCAGAGAGGCGAGCGGATCCTGAAAGATCATCTGCATGGAGCGGCGCAGCGGACGCAGCGCGGCCTTCTCCAGGGCGGTCAGCTCCACGCCGCGCAGGCGCACACTGCCGGCGGTCACCGGAATCAGTCTCAACAGCGCGCGCGACAGCGTGGACTTGCCGCAACCGGATTCGCCCACGACCCCGAGAACCTCGCCGGGGCGGACATCGAAACTGACTTGGTCGACGGCGCGCAACGTGAGCGATGACCGCAGCAACCCCGGACGGCGCACCGGAAAGTGCACATCCAGGTCGCGGACTTCCAACAACGCAGGCTCGCTCACGCGCTGGTCTCCGCACGTCCGAGCGCGCCGTCGTAATGGCACGCCCGCAGGTGCGCGTCGCCGAGGGATACCAGCGGCGGCATCCGCTGGCGGCAGATCTCGGTCACATAGGCGCAGCGGGGCGCGAACGGGCAGCCGGCGGGCCGCCTAGCCAGGTCGGGCGGACGACCGGGAATGGTCGCCAGACGCTCGCTGCGCGGCTGATCCAACCGCGGCACCGAGCGCAGCAGACCTTCGGTGTAGGGATGGCGGTACGCGCCGTAGAGCGTATGGACCTCGGCCTGCTCCACCTGTTGCCCCGCGTACATCACGGTGACCCGATCGGCGAGCTGGGCGATCACGCCGAGATCGTGTGTGATCAGCACGATGGCGGTCCGGTAGCGCTGGCGCAGCTCATCGAGCAGCGCCAGGATCTGCGCCTGCACCGTGACGTCGAGCGCCGTGGTCGGCTCGTCGCAGATCAGCAGCTCCGGCTCGGTCAGCAAGGCGGTGGCGATCATCACGCGCTGGCGCATGCCGCCGGAGAACTCGTGCGGGTACATTGACAGGCGCCGCGCCGCATCGCTGATGTGCACCGACTCCAATGCCGCGACGCAGCGCGCCCGCGCCTCGCGGCGCGAGAGACCGCGATGGAATTCCAGCACCTCGGTCATCTGCCGCCCGACCGTGAGAAAGGGGTTCATGGCGGTCATCGGGTCTTGAAAGATCATCGCCATACGATCGCCGCGCAGGCGCGTCAGCGCCCGTTGCGGCAGATTGAGGATCTCCTCGCCGCCCAGGCGCGCGCTGCCCTCGGCGCGGCCGTTCTTCGCCAGCAGCCCCATGATCGCCAGCCAGCTCTGACTCTTGCCCGAGCCGGACTCCCCGACCATGCCCAACACCTCGCCGCGGCGCACCTCGAGATCGAGGCCGTTCACGGCGTACACCGGTCCGTCGCCGGTGTCGAAGCACACGCTGAGATTGCGGACCTCCAGGAACGCCTCGGCGGCCACCTCAGCGATCCTTCGGGTCCAGCGCGTCGCGCAGACCGTCGCCGATGAAGTTGAAGCAGTACACGATCACGGCGAGAAAAATCGCGGGAATGATCAGCATGTAAGGGTGAGCCTGCAGCACCGAGGCCCCGTCGCTGACCAGTCCGCCGAGGGAGGTGAGCGGCGCCTGCACGCCGAGGCCGAGGAAACTGAGGAAGGCCTCGAACAGGATCACCGACGGAATGGTCAGGGTCACGTAGACGACCACGATGCCGATCAGGTTGGGCACGATGTGCCGCCGGACGATGGCGCCGTTGCCCACGCCGCTGGCGCGCGCGGCCTCGATGAACTCGCGCTTGCGCAGGCTCAGCGTCTGGCCGCGCACGATCCGCGCGATGTCCAGCCACGACACCGCGCCGATCGCGGCGAATATCAGCAACAGGTTCCGGCCGAACATCACCATCAGGACGATCACGAAGGGAATGAAGGGAACCGAGTACAGGATGTCGACGACACGCATCATCAAACCGTCCACCCAGCCGCCCGTGAAGCCCGCGACAGCGCCCCAGGTCACGCCGATCACCAGCGTCACCAGCGTCGCCACCACACCCACCATCAGCGAGATGCGGCAGCCCCACATGACGCGCACGAACAGGTCGCGCCCGAGCGCATCCGTGCCGAAGATGTGTCCGCCGGCGAGCGTGGGCGCGTGGAACATGAGGTTCCAGTTCGGCTGCGCGTAGCCGTAGGGCCACACCCAGGGCATTACGATGGCCGCAAGTGTGATCAGGCCGAGCACCCAGAGGCTGGCGAGCGCGGCGTGATTGCGCCGCAGACGGACCCAGGCGTCCTGCCACAGCGAGCGCCCCTGGACTTCGCCCGCCGCGGCCAGGGTCTCGGCCTTGCGCGCCGCGCCGCGGCCCGGCACCCAGTTGTACCACGCGTGGCGGCGGTCGATGCTCACTGCTGCCGCGCCCTCGGGTCGAGCACGCCGTAGAGCAGATCGGCGATCAGGTTGAAGGCGATGATCAGCATCGCGTAGAGGATGGTCACGCCCATCACCAGCGTGTAGTCCCGGTTCAGCGCGCCGTCGACGAAAAAGCGGCCGATGCCGGGCAGGCCGAAAATCTGCTCGACGATGATGGAGCCGGTCAGGGTGTTCACGGCGGCGGGGCCGAGGAACGAGATCAGCGGCATCAGCGCCGGTTTCAGCGCATGGCGCAGGATCACCGCGCGCTCGGGCAGCCCTTTGGCGCGCGCGGTGCGGATGTAGGGACTGTTCAGCACCTCCACCATCGAGCCGCGCATCAGCCGCGCCACATACGCGATCAGCGGCAGGGCCAGCGAGATGACCGGTAACACCAGGTGCGCGGGACGGCCGTGGCTCCAGCTGCCGGCCGGCAGCCAGTGCGCCTTCACCGCCAGCAGCAGGATCAGCAGCGGCGCGACCACGAACGTCGGCACCGAGATGCCGACCATGGCGCCGGACATCGAGACATAGTCCCAGGCCTTGTTCTGTCTGAGCGCCGCGAGGATGCCGAGCGGCATGCCGATCAGCAGCGCCAGCGCGAGCGCGAGCCCTCCGAGGGTCAGGTCC
>JAJZZR010000358.1 GCA_021797465.1 Pseudomonadota bacterium
CCCGGGCAAGACCGAGCTGCACCCCGACATTCTGCGGCGAGAGGATGTGCGCGTCGTGGTGGAATATGAGGCGCAGTCGCGCATCGAGGGCGAGGTGCAGCAGATGCCGGCGGACTTCCCGGTGGTTGAGTTGACCGAAGTGCTGACCGGTCGGCGCCCGGCGCGCACGAGCGAGCGTGATGTGACGATCTTCGATTCCGTGGGCTTCGCGCTCGAGGACTTCTCGGCGCTGCGCTATGTATATCGGTTGCACGGCGAGCGGCGCGGCGAGCGCCTCGACATCGATCTGATTCCGGACCTGCAGAATCCCAAGGACTTGTTCTCCCTCATCGGCTCGCACCGCAGCCTGCGCGAGCGGCCGGCGGAGCTCGCCGCGGTCGCCCGCGCATGAGCCCGGGACGCGCCGTCAGCCTGATCGGAGCGCCCACCGACGTCGGTGCCGCCGAAATCGGCGCCTCGATGGGACCGGAAGCGATGCGGGTGGCGGGGCTGCGGGCGGCGCTCGAGGCGCGCGGCTTGAGCGTCATCGACCGCGGCAATCTCACCGGCCCGGCGAACCCGGGCGAGGCCGCGCACGGCGGCTATCGGCATCTGCCGCAGGTCGTGGAGTGGAACCGGCGGGTGCACGAGGCGGTGTATGCGGCGCTGCGCGCGCAGGAATTACCGATCCTGCTCGGTGGCGATCATTCCCTGGGCATCGGCTCGATCAGCGCCGTGGCGCGCCATTGCCGCGAGCAGGGCCGCAAGCTGCGGCTGCTGTGGCTCGATGCGCACGCGGATTTCAACACGGCGGAGTTGTCGCCGAGCGGCAATCTGCACGGCATGCCGCTCGCGTGTCTGTGCGGCACCGGTCCGCGGGCACTGACCTCGCTCGGCGGGCAGACGCCGGCCCTCCATCCGCAATGGATTCGTCAGATCGGGGTGCGCAGCGTCGACGACGGCGAGCGCCGGCTGGTCCATGAGCTCGGCGTGGATGTGTTCGATATGCGCTACATCGACGAGATGGGCATGCGCGAGGCGGTTCGGCAGGCGCTCGACGGCATCGACGCCGACACCCACCTGCACGTGAGCTTCGATGTCGACTTCCTCGATCCCGATATCGCGCCCGGCGTGGGCACGACGGTCCCCGGCGGCCCGACGTACCGCGAAGCGCAACTGTGCATGGAGATGATAGCCGATACCCGGCAGGTGGGCTCGCTCGACGTGGTGGAGGTCAATCCCGCGCTCGACGTGCGCAACCGCACGGCGCGCCTCGCCGTCAACCTGCTGGAGTCGCTTTTTGGAAAGAGCACGCTGGTGCGCCGTCAGACCCCGTCGCGCGCGCTCGACGGGGTCACCCCGCGGCGCGGCGCGACAGCGCAGGCTCATTCCGCCGGTGCGCGGCAGTACCGTTGAATGAATGCCTCGTGCGAAGGCATGGTCGAGGCACAACCGGCCACGACCTCGCGGATCTCATCGAGGGCCATCTGGGCGCCGGCGCCGAGCGTGTCAGCGTAGGGATCGTAGCCGGCGGACTGTACATTCTGGCCGTTGAGCACGTGAAACCAGCTCTGGACCGAGAATAGCTCGTTCTCGTCGCGCATCAGCCGGCCGTAATTGCGAAACAGCTCCAGGCGCTCGCTCAGGCTGTCGGGGAGCGCCGTGTCGCGGCAATGACGCCAGAAATCCTCGCCCCGCTCCGTGAAATGGTAGTGCGTCACCAGGAAATCCCGGGCGCGCTCGTAATCGAATGCGAGCTGGCGGTTGTAGCGATCGATGTCAGCTTGGCGGAAGTGGCGGTCGGGAAAGAGCTTCAGGAGCACGAGGATGCCGCGCTGGATCAGATGGATGCCGGTGGACTCCAGCGGCTCGAGGAAGCCCGCGGACAGGCCGATCGCGACGCAGTTCTTGCTCCAGCATTGCCGTCGCCGTCCAGTCGTGAAGCGCAGGCGCTGCGGCTCGCGTGTCGGCCGGCCCTCGAGGCTCGAGAGCAGTAGATCCTGCGCCGCATCATCGCTCATGAGCTGGCTGCTGTAGACGTAGCCGTTGCCGACCCGATGCTGCAGGGGAATGCGCCACTGCCAGCCGACAGGGCGTGCGGTCGCCATCGTATGAGAAGAGAGAGGACCCGAACGCTCGCAGGGAACGGCCACGGCCCGATCGCAGGGCAGCCAGTGCGTCCAGTCCTCGTAGCCCGTCTTCAGGGCCCCCTCGATCAGCAGACCGCGAAATCCCGTGCAGTCGACGTACAGGTCGCTCGTGATCCGTTCGCCGCTCTCGAGCGTGATGGCGTCGATGAAACCATCCCCGGGCCGTAGCGAGACGCTGCGCACCTTGCCCTCGGTGCGTACGATACCTCGCGCCTCGGCATAGGTGCGCAGATAGGCGGCAAAGCGCTTGGCATCCAAGTGCAGCGCATAGACGATGGTCGCAAGCGGTGAGTGCGGGCGGTCGATGGGCCGCATGAACTTGCTCTGACGCGCGGCGAGCGCCTGCAGGGAGTAATGCTCGATCGGCGCGGCCGTGCCGGCCAGCGCGCATCGGTGCCAGTAGGTATAGAACGGCACTCCGCGCTTGGGCAGGCCCGTGGGGCCGAAGGGATGAATGTAGGAGTGCCCCGGACGCGTCCAGTCCTTGAACTCGATGCCCAGCTTGAAGGTGGCCTGCGTCTTGCGGATGAGGTCGTCCTCATCGAGGGCATGGGTGCGGATGTAGTCGATGATCGGCGGGATGGTCGCCTCGCCGACGCCCACCGTGGCGATTTCCTCCGATTCGACGAGCCGTATGCGGCCCCGCAGCTGCGGAAAGGAGTTCGACAGAGTCGCGGCCGACATCCATCCCGCGGTGCCTCCACCGACGATGGTAATGCTGCGGATCGGTTCGTTGGCCACGAGGGAAGTTTAACCCGGATGCCACCGGGCGTGATGCAAGCTGTTGCCGGCGCGCTCCCTCGAACGAGCCGCGGGGCAGCAGGGGGCATACGTCCCTGTATGCTCCCATGGGGTCCGGTCCGCCGCGCTGGCGGCGGGCGGGACCGGCGCGGCGGCACATTCGCCGCTAGAACTTGCACTCGCGCGCGATCAGGCTCTCGGCAAGCTCCTGGTGCCCCGAGCGCGGCGCGGGTTGGAGGTTCGAGGTTCCGGCCAGATCCGCCAGCGCGGCCAGGTCGATCTTGCCCTGCTCGATGCGCTGGCCGAGCTCCCCGTCCCAGCCCTGATAGCGGGTCTTCTTCAGCTGCGCGAGCTTGCGCCGGTTGACCACCTCGGCCGCCGCGAGCAGCGCCCGGGCGAGGGTGTCCATGCCGCCGATGTGCGCCAGGTACAGATCCGCCGGATCGACCGACTGGCGGCGCAACTTCGAGTCGAAGTTGAATCCGCCGTGCGTGAAGCCGCCGGCCTCGATCAGCGCCACGAACGCCGAAACCAGGTTTTGGGCGTTGTTCGGGAATTGATCCGTGTCCCACCCGTTGCGGTCATCGCCGCGGTTGATGTCGATCGAGCCGAAGATCCCGTAGGTCAGCGCGGCGGTCACTTCGTGATCGAATTCGAGGCCCGCCAGGGTGGCGTGGTTGACTTCGATGTTGACCTGCACCTCTTTGGTCAGCCCGTAACGCTGCAGGAAGGCGTACACGGTCGCGACGTCCCGGTCGTACTGATGCTTGGTGGGCTCGAAGGGCTTCGGCTCGATCAGGATGCTGCCCTTGAAGCCGATGCGGTGCTTGTGCTCGACGACCATGGAAAGGAAGCGCCCATAGTGATCGAGCTCGCGCTTCAGGTCGGTGTTGAGCAGCGAGTCGTAGCCCTCGCGCCCGCCCCAGAGCACATAGTTCTGGCCGCCGAGGCGATGGGTGAGCTCCAGGCAGGCGCGCACCTGCGCGGCCGCCCAGGCGAACACCTCCGGGTCGGGACTGGTGGCTGCGCCGCCGGCGTAGCGGGGATGGCTGAACAGATTGGCCGTGCCCCAGAGGAGCTTGGTGCCCGTGGCGGCCATTTTCGTCTGTATCTGCTCCCCGATCGTCTTGAGGTTCCGATCGTGCTCCTTCACGGTGTTCGCGGTAGCCATGACATCCACGTCGTGGAACGTGAAATAGGGCGCCCCGAGACGGCTGAAGAAGTCGAACGCCGCCTCGAGCTTGGTGTCGGCCATTTCCTGGGTGATGGTCGGGCCGAGCCACGGCCGCGGCAGCGTGCCGGCGCCGAAGATGTCCTGGCCGGGCCAGTTGAACGAGTGCCAGTAGCACACCGCGCACCGCAGCCAGTCTTCCATCCGCTTGCCGAGCACTTCGCGGTTCTTGTCGTAGACACGGTAAGCGTATTCGTTGTCGGTGCCGGGACCTTCGAAACGAATCGGTGCGATGTCAGAAAAAAGACTCATATCGGGAAAACTCCATGAAAACGAGCGGAAGGTCCCGGCCCGGTGCTACGGGACACGGGGGCGGGCGGCGTATCGGGCCCATGTGTCCCATGGGTCAAGCGGCGCGTTTCGCTCACACGCGAAATGTCGATGCCGGAAAGCACGAAAGACTTTCATCGCATTAGCATTCGAGCCCGGATGGTAGCGGTATCAGCGCCCCGGAGTCAATGGGCGGGGTCTTTGCGGGGGATTCGCAACCCCACGCCGCGGGGCGTAGGCGAGGCTGACGCATGAGGACGGGGCACCAAGGCGCCGGGCGCGTCGGCCGCAGCTGGGCCAGCGGGTCCGCCGGCCGTCACGATCGGGGGATGGTGTACAGGCGGATGCGATAGAGGTGGAACGTCTGCGATGAGAGCAGCAGGTCGCGTCCCTGATTGCTTTGGTCGCCGTTCAGCCTTCTCGCGACGATCCAGCGACCAGCGTGGCGGCGCAGTTGGGCGATGTCGGCGATGCCGGCGATCCGGTCATCGACGTCCGGATCACGCCGGACCGTGATCGCAAGCCCTCTGCCCAAGACGTCGAACACGTTCGGCCGGCGCTGCAGGACCAACATCGCGCCAGTGCGCTCGAGCGTCCGATGTGTAAACCAATCGCGCGCCAACCGGGCGGTGAACAGGTAGCCGCCGAGCGCGACCGTTTGCGTGGGCGAGGGGCTGGCACGACGCAGCACCAGCGCGCGGACCAGGTCCCGCT
>JAJZZR010000033.1 GCA_021797465.1 Pseudomonadota bacterium
GGCATGCAGATCCAGCCGGCCGGCTTGCTTGTCGAGGATACGCAGCACGACCCGCTCGCCGTAACCGGCCGGGATGGTCGAGACGCGCACGTCGACCGCCCGGCCGGCGATGCGCAGGCTGATGCGCCCGTCCTGGGGCAGACGCTTCTCGGCGATGTCGAGCTTCGACATGACTTTGACGCGCGAGACCACCAGCGGCGCGACCGCCCGCTTGGACTGGAGCACCTCGCGCAGCACGCCGTCGACGCGGAAGCGCACGACCAGGCGGTTCTCGAACGGCTCGATGTGGATGTCCGAGGCGTTTTCCTTGACCGCCTGGGTGAGCACCGCGTTGATCAGGCGGATGATCGGCGCGTCGTCGTCGCTGTCGAGCAGGTCGGCCTGCTCGGGAAGCTCCTGCGCCAGGTGCGCCAGATCCTCGGTCCCGTTCAACCCCTCGACCGCCTGCATCGCTTCCGAGCCGGCCTCGTACACCTGCTGCAGCAGGCGGTCGAATTCGGCTGTGGAGACGCGGGAGAGCCGGATCGGACGCCCGAGCACCCGGCGCGCCTCGGCGAGCCCGAGCGCGGAGGCGTGCTCGCGGCACACGCACTCGGCGCTCTCGGTCGTGAGGGTCCGCACCAGCACGCCGTGGCGCTTGGCGAAGGCGAACGGCAGGCGTGGCGCGGGCGGCGCGCCGCCGAGAGCCGATTCGATCGGGCGCGGATCGCTCATGATGGGGGCGGGCGTGTGGTGCCCGTGGCGGGTTGCTGAGTCGGGGCCGGCGCCGCGCCCGTACCGGCCGGCGGCAGCGGCGGCAGCTGCGGATTCGGCTCGCCTCTGAGCAGTGGCGGCCATTCCTGCGGCGGCACGGACTTCTCCTGCTGGAGCATGTACCGGTACGTGTTGTCCGTCTGACCGGTGGTCTGGGCCTGGTTACGCATGATCGTCGGCTTGATGAAGATCATGAGATTGGTGCGCGCGGCGCTGTCGTTGCGCGCCTTGAACAGCCAGCCGAGGATGGGAATGTCGCCCATGTACGGTATGCCGGCATTGGAGCGGTCCTGCTGGTTCTCGATCAGGCCGCCGAGGACCACGATACCCTTGTTGCGGATCAGGACGTTGGTCGTGATGCTGCGCTTGAGCGTGGTCGGGTTGACCGCCGAGGTCGAGGTCGGCAGCACGCTCGAGCTCTCTACCGAGATCTTGAGCATCACCGAGTTGCCGGTGGCGGAGATGGTCGGTGTGACCTTGAGGATGGTGCCGACCTCCAGTTGCTGGTAGGTCTGAAACGGCGTGACCGACCCGTTGGTCACCGTCGAGGCGCTGGTGTACTGGCCGGTCACGTACGGCACCTCCTCGACTGATTTCAGCACGGCAGCCTGGTTGTCCAGCGTGACCGCCGAGGGCGTCGCCACGATGTTGGTGCCGTCGTTGGAGCGCAGCGCCCGCAGCATGGCCGCGAAAGACACCCCGCCGGCGCTCACCTCGCCGATGCCGATGGTGGTGCCCTCCAGCAGCGAGGTGGTCAGGTTGCTGGTGCTCTGGGCCGCCGCGACCAGGTCGACGATGCTGGTGTTGCCGACCGGCTCGACGAAGCCGCCGAGCGGCAGTTTGTCGACCTGCGAGAAGGCGGCCCAGTTGACGCCGAGATCGGATGTCCTGTTGACGTCCACTTCGGCGATGATCGCCTGCACCAGCACCTGCGGCTGACGAATGTCCAGCTGCGCGACTATGTGCAGGATGGTGCTCATCACCTTCGGCGGCGCGGTGATTACCAGGGCATTGGTCTGCGTGTCGGCCCAGACCAGCGCGTTCTTCTCGGCCGCGGCCTGCGCCGTCCCCTTGGGGCCGCCGCCGACCGTGGCGATCTCGGCGAGCTCGCGCATCTGCTTCTCGAGCTCGGGTGCGAGCTTCTTGGCGCTGGCGTAATGCAGATAGACCACGCGGGTGTCGCCGCCGCTGGCCGCCGGGGTGTCGAGCTCGGCGACCAGCGCGCGGATACGCAGCCGCTCGGCCGGGTCGCCGCTGATCAGCACGCTGTTGGTGCGCGGGTCGGCCACCACCTTGAACATGCGGCCCATCTGGGCCGCGGCCTGGCCCTGATAGAGCTGGTTGATCACCTGCACCACCTGGGTGGCCGAGGCGTTCTGCAACGGCATGACGTCCACGTCCTGATTGCCGACGCGGTCCATGCGCTCCACGATCCGCATGATGCGGTGAACGTTGCTCGCGCGGTCGGAGATGATCAGCAGGTTCGAGGGCGGATAGGCCGCCAGGTGCCCCCACTCGGGCACCAGCGGCCGCAGGATCGGCACCAGCTGCGCGGCGCTGACATTCTTGACCGGGATCACCTGAGTCACGATCTCATCGGAGGTCGGGCTGACGGTCTTCGGCAGATTGATCCCCGGCATCACCCGCTCATCGGCGTTGGGCACGATGTCGACGATGTTGTGCCCGGCCGGTACGGCGATGTATCCGTAGACCGACAGGATCGACAGGAATGCCTGGTAGAAGGCCTTGGGTGACAGCGGCGTCGCGGAGTACATCGTGACCTGGGCGTTGACCCGCGGGTCGACGATGATGTCCTTGCCCGTCGCGGCGCTGACCGCCTGGATGATCTCGCGAATGTTGGCGTCCTTGAAGTTCGGTGTGATGCTCGCGCCGGCGGGCGCGGCCGCGCGGCACACCAGCGGGGCGCACGCGAGCACGCTGAGGGCGAGTATGCGTAGGCCTCTGATCAACGGTCGGCTCCTCATCGCGGCGGTGGCGGTTGGGCGGGGCGAGCGGCCCCGAAGGGCAGCGCGGACGGTCCGGCCGCGGGGGTCGGCTGGGTGGGCTCGGCTGCGAGGGACTTCGCCGCCTGCTCGGCTTGCGCCAGGTCGAGCGTCAGGACGCGCCGCACGCCGTTGCGCAGCACGGTCACCGTCGCCTCGCTGGACGAGCCGAGTGTATCGAACACTTGTTGATCCTGTGCCGGATCGTTCAGCGGCGTGCCATTGATCGCCATGACCAGATCCCCGGGCTCGAGCCCCAGTTCCCGGAACGCCTGCGGATCGCTGCCGGGATAAACGCGGTAGCCGCGCAGATGACCGCCGGCGAGCACCGGCTCCGGGCGCAGCAGCTCCGCGAGCACGGCCGGACGGCGCGCGACCAGGGCGCGCATTCGTGCGGCGAACTGCGGTGCCTCGACATCAGACGACGGGAGAGCGGCACTCGGCAGCGGCGCGTTCACGGCCAATCGCCGCGGTAACGACAGCGATTGCAGCCGGCCATCGCGGCGCAGCAGGACCTTTCGGGGCAGCACGGCGGCGAGTTCGGCGCCACCGGGCACGCTGTCCCCGACCGCGTACACTTTGGCGGCCTGCGCGTTGGGGCCGAGGATCGCCAGCCCTCCGGTGGGGTCATCGACGGCCATCACGCCGGTCAGGACCAGCGGCAGGGAGGTCCGCGGGGCATCCTGGCCGAACGCGCCGCCGGTCCGCGGGGCGCGACCAAATAAGTGGCTCGAGACGATCTGCGCCGCGTCCGGTGCGCGCACGCGCGGGTGCCATACGGTCGGCGGCGCGGGCGGCGGACCGCCGCCGGCGAGTCCCGTCACGAGCAGCGCCAATTGTGCGGCGATCGCCAGTCCCAGGATCCCGGCAACCCAGCCGGGACCGCGCTGTGCGATCAGGGTGCGCCAGTGGTCACCTGCCCGAAGTGACTCGAGCCAGGACGCGGTGTTCATCGGTGCATCGATCGGGTCTGTGAGGGGTGGACCGTAAACGGCTCACATCGTTCGTCGGTGATCGATCAATGATACGGGGCCGTCGGTTGCGCTCACAAGCGCTTGTTTCTCAATATCCGTCCGGCAGGCCCTCGCGCGCGAGGCTGGCGAGGGTGCGACGCGCACTTGTGTTGCGCGCGGCCGCCCCCTATAAAGTCTTCATGTCCGACCCCCATCCCACCCGACCCGATGCCGGGGTGCTCGTCGAGGAGGCACGGCCCGAGGTCAAGCCCCCGCCGCTGTTCCGGGTGGTGTTGCTGAACGACGACTACACCCCGATGGAATTCGTGGTCGATGTGCTGGAGAAGTTCTTCGGCCTCGACCGCCCCACGGCGACGCGTATCATGCTGGAGGTGCACACGCAAGGTAAGGGCGTGTGTGGGGTGTTCACCTTCGAGATCGCCGAGACCAAGGTCGCCCAGGTAACCACTTACGCGCGCGACAACCAGCACCCGCTGATGTGCACGCTGGAAGAGGCGTAAGGCGCAAGAGGCTCGAGTAAAGTGCTGTCCAACGAGCTTGAATACTGTCTGAATGATGCTTTCCATCAGGCACGCGAGGCCCACCACGAGTATTTGACGGTGGAGCACTTGCTGCTTGCCATACTGGATACCCCGCGGGTGCGGGAGGTGCTGCGCGCCTGCGGGGCGGACCTCACCCGTCTGCGCCAGGAGCTCAAGGAGCATGTCGAGCAATCGACGCCGCGGGTGAGCGAGGGCGTGGAGCGCGAAGTGCAGCCTACGCTCGGATTCCAGCGCGTCCTGCAGCGCGCGGTCTATCACGTGCAGTCGAGCAGCCGCAAGGAAGTCGGGGTTGCGGACGTGCTGGTGGCGATCTTCAGCGAGAAGCAGAGTCACGCGGTGTTTCTGCTCAATCGCCGGCATGTCTCCCGCCTCGATGTCGTGAACTACATCTCGCACGGCCTCTCGAAGCTCGCCGAGGAAAAATCGGCCGAGGAACCCCAGCCCGCCGAGGAGCGCGATGCCGAGGGTGGCAGCGCGCTGGAGAAATACACCACCAACCTCAATCGCATGGCGCAGGAGGGGCGCATCGATCCGCTCATCGGGCGCAAGCTCGAGGTCGAACGCACCATCGAGATCCTCTGCCGGCGCCGCAAGAACAATCCGCTCTACGTCGGGGAGGCCGGGGTCGGCAAGACGGCCATCGCCGAGGGGCTTGCGCGGCTGATCGTCGAGGGGAAGGTGCCCGAGGTGCTCGCCGACTGCTCGCTGTATGCGCTCGACATGGGCGCGCTCATCGCCGGCACCAAGTACCGCGGCGACTTCGAGAAGCGGCTGAAGGGGGTGATCGGCGAGCTGAAGAAGCTC
>JAJZZR010000307.1 GCA_021797465.1 Pseudomonadota bacterium
CGGCTCGGACGCGCCGACCTGATCTGCGATCTGGTCTCGACCGGCTCGACGCTTCAGGCCAATCATCTGCGCGAGGTGCAGACCGTGCTCGAGAGCCACGCGGTGCTGATTCGCACACCGCTCGCGCTGGCGCCGCTGAAAAGCGAATGGGTGGAACGTCTGGTGATGCGCCTGGACGGCGTGCAGCAGGTGCGTGAGAGCAAGTACATCATGCTGCATGCGCCGCGCGCGGCGCTCGCTGAGATCCGCAGGCTCCTGCCCGGCAGCGAGTTCCCGACCATCATTCCGCTCGAAGGGTCGCCGGACAAGGTCGCCGTGCATGCCGTATGCCGCGAGAACGTGTTCTGGGAGACGCTCGAGCGGCTCAAGAAGGCCGGCGCCAGCGCGCTGCTCGTGCTGCCGGTGGAAAAGATGCTGAGCTGAGCGCATGCGTATTCTCGATTGGAGCCGGCTCGATGCGCTCGAGCGCGCGGCGGCGCTCGAGCGTCCCGTTCAGCAGTCCCGGGCCGAGGTGGATGACGTAGTCCGCGCGGTCATCGCGACCGTGCGCGCACGCGGCGACGACGCGCTGCGCGAATACACCCGCCGCTTCGACGGGGTCGAGCTGCGCGACATGCAGGTCGATGACGCGGAGTTCGCTGCGGCCCGGCGCGCCCTCGGAGCGTCGGAGCGCACCGCTCTGGAGCGCGCAATCGAAAACGTCGAGCTTTTCCATCGGGCGCAGAGCCTCGAGAGCATCAGCGTCGAGACCAGCCCGGGAGTGCGCTGCGAGCGTATTTTCCGGCCCATTGGCGCGGTTGGACTGTATGTCCCGGCCGGATCCGCGCCCCTGCCCTCGACCGTGGTAATGCTCGCGGTCCCGGCACGCATTGCCGGCTGCCCGCGCCGGGTGCTGTGCACGCCGCCGGATCGCATGGGAAAGGCTCATCCGGCCGTGCTCGTCGCCGCGCAGCTGTGCGGCGTCGAACAGGTCTTCAAGGTCGGCGGCGCGCAGGCCATCGCCGCCCTGGCCTACGGCACCGAGACACTCCCGAAGGTGGAGAAGATCTTCGGTCCCGGTAATGCCTGGGTCACGGCCGCCAAGCAGGCCGCGGCGGCCGACCCCCTCGGCGCGGCCTGCGACATGCCGGCCGGCCCCTCGGAGGTCATGGTGATCGCCGATGAGTCGGCGTCGGCGGAATTCGTTGCCGCAGATCTGCTCGCACAGGCCGAGCACGACATCAACGCCCAGTCGATACTGCTCACACCGAGCGCGCAGCTCGCCCAGGCGGTGAGCGACGCCGTCGCCCGACAGACCGACACCCTCTCCCGCCGCGCGATTCTCGACCGCTCGCTCGCCGCCAGCCGCTGCATCGTCGTCGCCGACCTCGCCGCGGCGCTCGAGGTCGCCAATGCCTATGCCGCCGAGCATCTGATTCTGCAGGTGCGCGAGCCGCGCGCGCTGCTCGCCGGCGTGACCAGTGCCGGCTCGGTGTTTCTCGGCGCCTGGTCGCCCGAGCCGCTGGGCGATTACTGCTCGGGCACCAATCACGTGCTGCCGACCTACGGCTACGCTCGCACCTACAGCGGGCTATCGGTGCTCGATTACCTCAAGCGCATCACCGTGCAGGAGCTCACCCCCGAAGGACTGCGCATGCTCGGACCGACCGCCGTGACGCTGGCGCGCCTGGAAGGGCTGGATGCACATGCCGCCGCGGTAACCCGCCGCCTCGATCGACTCGCCCGCGAGCCGCAGCCATGAGCTGGGTCCGCGCGCTGGCGCGCCCCGACATCGTGGGGCTCAAAGTGTACGAGCACGCCGCCTGGCGCCCGGAGCTCGAGCGCCTGCATGCCAACGAGCTGCCCTGGAGCCCGCTCGGCGGCGACGCTGCCGATGGATTGAACCGCTATCCGGAGCCCCAGCCCCGCTCGCTCATCCATCGGCTCGCCGCGCTCTACGGCGTGGCGCCCGAATCGGTGTTGGTCGGACGGGGGAGCGACGAGGCGATCGATCTGATTTGCCGCGCCTTCTGCCGCGCCGGGCACGATGGAGTGCTGGTGTGTCCGCCGACTTTCGGCATGTACGCGGTTTCGGCGCGCATTCAGGGCGCACAGGTGCTCGAGGCGCCGCTGCGGTCCGCGCACGGTTTCGCCCTCGACGAGGCGGCGGTGCTCGAGCGCTGCGCCCCCTCGACCAAAGTCGTGTTTCTGTGCTCACCGAACAATCCCACCGGCAACCTGCTCGATGAGAGCGCGATGCGCCGTATCGCGCGCTCGCTCGCCGGGCGTTCGCTGGTGGTGGTCGACGAGGCTTACATCGAATTCGCCGACCGCGCCAGCCTGGCGGGCGCCGTGCGCGAGCAGCCGAACCTCGCGGTGCTGCGCACACTCTCCAAGGCGCACGGGCTCGCCGGCGCGCGCTGCGGCGCGCTGCTCGCCGACCCGGAGGTGATCGCCCTGCTGCGCAAGATCATCCCGCCGTACGCCGTGGCACGCCTGACGTTGGATGCGGCGCTCGCGGCCCTGGAGCCTACCGCCCTCGAGGCCACCCACGCGCGCCTGGCGACCCTGCGCCAGGAGCGCGCCCGGATGCTGCGCGAGCTGCCGAGGCTCGCCGGCGTGGAGCGGGTCTGGCCGAGCGATGCGAATTTCGCGCTGGCCGAGTTCGCCGACGCCGGCGCGGCACTCGCGCGCGCCGCCGCAGCCGGCCTGCTGGTGCGCGACGCGCGCTCCTATCCGGGACTCGCGCGCGCCGTGCGCATCAGCATCGGCACACCGCGGCAGAACAGCCGCCTGTTGGACGCGTGGTCATGAGCCCGCCGGCCATCCTGTTCGTCGATCGTGACGGCACGCTCATCGAGGAGCCCCCGGATCATCAGGTCGATGCGCTGGAGAAGGTGCGCTTCATGCCCGGGGTGTTCGCCGCCCTCCAGACCCTGCGGCGGCGCGGTTACCGGTTGGTCATGGTGACCAACCAGGATGGCCTCGGTACCGATGCCTTCCCGCAGGCCGCCTTCCAAGCGGCCCAGACGTTCGTGCTCGATACCTTCGCCGCACAGGACATCATGTTCGATGCCGTCTTCGTCTGTCCGCACTTCGCTGCCGACGGATGCGCCTGCCGCAAGCCCAACACGGCGCTGGTCGAGGCGTATATCCGCAGCCACGGCGTCGATCTCGCGGCCAGCGCCATGGTCGGCGACCGAGACACCGACATGCAGTTCGCCGCCAACCTCGGCGTGCGTGCCGCGCGCGTGCGGCTCGGCGGAACGTCCGAGGAGACCTGGCCGGCGGTGGTGCGTGGTCTGACCGCGCGCCGCGCGCGCATCGAGCGGCGCACGCGTGAGACCGAGATCGAGGTCCACGTAGATCTCGATGCCACCGCGCCCATGCGCATCGCGAGCGGAATCGGCTTCTTCGATCACATGCTCGAACAGTTGGCGCGGCACGGCGGCTTCGCTCTCGAGCTGCACTGTCGGGGCGATCTGCACATCGACGAGCATCACACGGTCGAGGATTGCGCGCTTGCGCTCGGGGAAGCGTTGCGGTCCGCCCTCGGCGACAAGATCGGGATCGCCCGCTACGGCTTCCTGCTGCCGATGGACGAGTCCCTCGCCCAAGTGGCGATCGACCTCTCCGGACGGGCCTTCGCCCGCTTCGACGGGAACTTCGCGCGCCAGAGCGTCGGCGGGCTGCCCACCGAGCTCGTACCGCACTTCTTCCGCTCCCTCGCCGAGGCGCTGCGCGCGGCGGTCCACGTCAGTGTCGCGGGTGAGAACAGCCACCACATGGTCGAGGCTTGCTTCAAGGGCGTGGGCCGGGCGCTGCGTCAGGCGATGCGCCGCGAGAGCGAAGAGCTGCCGAGCACCAAAGGCTCGCTATGACCGACGCGCTGATCATCGACAGCGGCGGGGCCAACCTCGCTTCACTGCAGTACGCGTTCGCGCGGCTCGGCGCCGCGACCCGTGTGAGTGCCGACCCGGATGCGCTCGCCGCTGCGCGGCGCGTGGTCCTGCCGGGCGTGGGTTCGGCCGCCGATGCCATGCGCCGGCTGCGCGCCAGCGGCCTCGACAGCGTCCTGCCCAAGCTGACCCAGCCACTGCTCGGGATCTGCCTGGGCATGCAGCTGCTGTTCGAGCACTCGGCAGAGGGCGACGTCGAATGTCTGGGCATTCTGCCGCAGCGCGTGCGCCGCCTGCAGCCGAGCACCGAGCGTCCGGTGCCCCACATGGGCTGGAACTGCCTGCAAACGGTCCAGGCCGATCCGCTGCTCGAGGGACTCGGGGCGCTGCCGTACTTCTACTTCGTGCACGGCTATGCCGTGCCCGTCGGGCCCTTCACGCTCGCGCCCGTTGAATACGGCGAGTCGTTCTCCGCGGTGGTACGGCGCGCGAATTTCTGGGGCGTGCAATTCCATCCCGAGCGCTCCGCCGCCGCCGGCGCGCGGGTACTGGCCAATTTTCTGAGCGTGTAACGCCATGCTGTTGATTCCGGCGATCGATCTGCGCGCGGGACGCTGCGTCCGGCTCTACCAGGGGGACTTCGCGGCCGAGACCCGCTACCCGCTCGAGCCGCTCGAGCTGCTCGCCCGATATCGCGCCCTCGGAGCGTGCTGGGTGCACGTGGTCGATCTCGACGGGGCTCTTGCCGGAACGCAGGCGAACCGCGCGGTGATCGGCGCGCTGGCCGCCGAGCCCGGCATCCACATACAGGTCGGCGGCGGCGTACGCTCGGTGGAAGTGATCGAGGATCTGTTCGGGGCCGGCGTGGCGCGCGTCATCGTCGGCAGCGCCGCCGTGGAGCAGCCGGAGACGGTGTGCGGCTGGATCGAGCGGTTCGGCGCCGAACGCATCGGCCTCGCGCTCGATGTGCGCATCGGCGCGGACGGCGAGCCACGGGTTCTGACGCGAGGGTGGCGAGACTCGGGCGCGCTCACGCTGTGGGAGGCGCTCGAGCGGTATCCGGCCGACGGCTTCAACCACGTGTTATGTACGGATGTGGCCCGCGATGGCGCGCTGGCTGGGCCGAGTCTCGATCTGTACCGCCTGGCCCGCGCTCGGCGCCCCCGACTCGCCTGGCAGGCTTCCGGATTGGCGC
>JAJZZR010000150.1 GCA_021797465.1 Pseudomonadota bacterium
GGCGCGCGCGGCCCGCGACGCCGCCGCCGCCGAAGTCATCGTCAATGAGCAGGCGCTCTCGGCCGCCGAGAATCAGTTGCAGGTGATCACCGGCCGGCACTACCGCACACTGGCCGAGCCGGGCCCGCACCTGCCGCTCACCCTGCCCCATCCGGCCAACCGCCATGCTTGGGTGCAGGCGGCGCTGCGCCGGAACCTCACCCTGATCGCGACCCGCTTCGCCGCCGACGCCGCCCGGGACGGCGTGCGCGCCGCCTACGGCAGCGACATTCCGACGGTAAGCCTGTTCGCCAGCCGCTCCTACACGGACAACGCCACCAACGAGACGGTATTCGGCCAGCTGTTCCACAACCTGGGCGGAGCCGACAACGACCGGCAGATCGGCATCGAGTTCACCCTGCCGATCTTCAGCGGCGGCGGCGATGAGGCCCGCATTCACCAGGCCGAGTATCAGTCGGTCGCGGCCAATGACGCCGTGGAGATCGCCTCCCGTTCGACTATTCAACAAGCACGCAATGCCTACCTCGGCGTGATCACCGGGATCGCCGACGTGCGCGCGCTGAGCCAGGCCCTCATCTCGAGCAAGGCCGCCTATGAGGCCACGGAGGACGGCTACAAGGTCGGCCGGGAGACGGAAGTCGACGTGCTCAACGCCTTGAGCACGCTGGTATCGGCGCAGACCAACTACGCCACCAGCCGCTACGGCTACATCGACAGCCTGATTCAGCTGCAGTACGCCGCCGGCATGCTCTATCCGGCCGAGGTGAGCACCATCAATGCCTGGCTCACCCGAATTGTGCCGCTCGCCCATGACGATCGCCTCTCCCAAGACATGACGCCGCCGATGGACTGAGTCACTGCGGCGCGGCTGCAGCATGCGCGCATTCGGCCTCGGTTCTGCCGGGCAGGGACAGCACCCGAGGCAGCGGCGTCCGCCCGGCGGTTCACTCGCCGCATGCGACGGCAGGGCGGACGGTTTGCGCTCCGATCCGGTACCATTGTCCCGATGAGCAGTCCGCCCAGCGAGTCGCGGCCCGGCCTCGCGCACAGCCTCGTGCTGGTGATCGATGACAACGAGGCGGTGCGGACCGCGCTCGAGGTCCTGTTTTCCCTGCACGGGGCACAGGTCCTCGGCGCAGCGTCCGCGCCCGAAGGTCTCGCCCTGTTGCGGCGCGAAGCGATCGACCTGGTCATCCAGGACATGAACTTCCGTCGCGAGGCCACCGGAGGCGAGGAAGGCTTGGCGCTCTTCCATGCCATCCGCCGGCAGCACCCGGACGTACCCATCGTGCTGCTGACCGCATGGACGCACCTCGAGACGGCCATCGATCTCGTCAAAGCCGGAGCCGCCGATTACATCGCGAAGCCTTGGGACGACGAGCGCCTGCTCACCACCGTGCGCAATCTGCTCGATCTGCGCCGGGCACGCCTCGAAGCCGCCACGCTGCGCTCGCGCCGGCGCAGGGCGCGCGAGTCGCTCGCGGGCCGCTTCGATCTGCGTGGCGCGATCTACGAGAGCGACGCGATGCACACGCTGATCTCGATGGCGGCCCAGGTCGCGCACGCTGACGTGCCGGTGCTGATCACCGGGCCGAACGGCGTCGGCAAAGAAGTGCTCGCCGACATCATCCAGGCAAACTCCTCGGTCCGCACCGGACCGTACGTGAAAGTCAATCTCGGCGCCCTTCCCCATGACCTCATGGAGGCGGAGTTGTTCGGTACCGAGGCCGGCGCGTTCACCGGCGCGCGGACGCGCATCGGACGCTTCGAGGCCGCGAGCGGCGGAACGCTGTTCCTCGACGAGCTGGCCAACCTCGACCCGTCTGGCCAAGCCAAGCTGCTGCGGGTTCTGCAGACCGGGGAATTCGAGCGATTGGGATCGAACCTCACGCGCCGCGCGTCGGTGCGGCTGGTGGCGGCCACCAATGCAGATCTGCGCGCGGCCATAGGCGCGGGAACGTTTCGTGAGGATTTGTATTACCGGTTGAACGTGATCGAACTCGAGGTCCCGCCGCTGGCGCGCCGGCCCGAGGACATCGGGCCGCTGGCACGTCACTTTCTCGAGCCAAACCGTGCGCTCTCGAGCGAAGCCGAGTACGCGCTGGCGCGTTACCCCTGGTCGGGCAATGTGCGCGAGCTGCGCAACGTCATCCGCCGGGCCTGCCTGCTGTCCGAGGCGCCGCTGATCGACGTCCGGGCGCTCAACCTGCCGCATGCGGACCCGGCGGGCGACACCGAGGGGCCGGCACTCGATCGCCTCGGACTCGAGGAGACGCTCGAGCGCAACGGCGGCAACGTATCGCGCGCTGCGCGCGAGCTGGGCCTGTCTCGGCAGGCGCTGTACCGCCGCATGGAGAAGCTGGGCCTGAAGGCCAACGATGACCGGTAGGCTTCGCGGGTCGATCACCGGGCGCATGGGCCTCGTGCTCGCCGCACAGGCGGCGATCACCGCGGGACTGACCGCAGCGGCCCTGCGCTGGCTCGCCTCGCCCGCGCTCGGCCTGACTCTGGCACTGCTCGTGTGCGTCCCGGCGCTCGCCTGGCTCGCCGGCCGCGCCGCGCGCCCCTGGCGCGAGACGGTCGCGGCGGTCTGCGGCGCCATCGGCAGCCTGCGCGAGAGGGATTTCAGCGTCAACATCGCCGCCCCGCGCGTCGAGGAGTTGCGCAGCCTGGTGGAAGCCTATAACGGCCTCGGAGAGGTGCTGCGGCGGGAGCGATTCGATCTGTACCAGCGCGAGCTGCTGCTCGACACCGTCCTGCAGACCACGCCGCACGCGCTGATACTGAGCAACGACGGGGGCCGCATCGTGTACGGCAACATCGCCGCGCGCGCGCTGCTGCATGGCGGACGCAAACTCGAGGGCCTGGAGCTCCGGGGGCTGCTGGCGAAGCAGCCGCCGGAGCTGCGGGCCGCCGTCGCGGGAACCGACGCCACGCTCTTCACGCTCGGCGCCGGCCCCGACAGTGAGGTCTATCGCTTCTCGCGGCGCGCTTTTCTGCTCAATGCCCGGCCGCATCAGCTCTGGCTGCTCGAGCGCCTGACACGCGAGCTCACCGCACAGGAGATTGCGGTGTGGAAGAAGGTCATCCGCGTGATCGCTCACGAGCTCAATAACTCCCTCGCCCCGATCAGCTCCCTGGTGCACTCCGGCAAACTGCTCGCCCGAGAGGCCGATCCGGCCGTTCTCGGCCCGCAATTCGAGCGTATCTTCGCCACCATCGGTGATCGTACGGCACACCTGGCGGCCTTCATCGACGGGTACGCGCGCTTCGCCAAATTGCCGCGTCCGCGGATGGCGCCGGTCGCCTGGTCCGCATTCATCGCGCGACTGGCCGCGACGCTGGAATTTCGCGTCGCGGGCGTACTGCCGGAACGGCCGGGTCATTTCGACGCCGGACAGCTCGAACAGGTCATGATCAATCTGGTGAAGAACGCTGCCGAATCGGGCTCGGATCCCGACGAGATCACCGTGAGCGTGCGCGAGCGCGCGCCCGGCTTTCAGATCGAGGTCGCCGACCGCGGGGCGGGGCTCACCGAAGCGGCGCTGCGCGACGCGCTGCTGCCGTTCTTCTCCACCAAGCCCTCCGGCACGGGCCTCGGGCTCACCCTGTGCCGCGAGATCATCGAGGCGCATGCCGGCCGGCTGGGCATCGCCAACCGTCCCGGCGGCGGCGCGGTGGTTTCGGTCTATCTGCCTTGAGGGCAGGGTCGGGGCGCTGCGAGACGGCGTCCCAGCCATGACTCGGCGAGCCCTGGCTCGGCCAGTACAATCGGGCACAGAAACCGTTCAGCCGCCGAGACGCCGAAAGCCCCGATGCGATATCCCCCCGACAGTATGCGCGCCCAGTTTTTCTCGACGCTGCTGGCCACCCGGCCGGCGCAGCTGCCCTGGGTGGTCCTGGTGCGCAACACCGCCGCGGTGGTGCTGCCGCTCGTGTGGGGTATCGGCAGCGGCAACGTGCTGGCCGGCATCGCGGTCAGCATCGGGGCGCTGGTTACGATGTACTCCGACGAGCCCGGCCCGTATCGCGAACGACTGACGCGCCTCCTGACGGTGTCGGCCGCCGGGGGTCTGGCGACCTTCCTCGGTCTGACGCTGAACCATCATCTTCCGGCGCTGCTGCTCGCCAGTCTCGCAATCGGCTTCTTCGGCGCGCTGCTCGTGGCATTCGGCGATGCCATCGCCCGGGTGGGGATGACCTCGATGATTCTGCTGGTCATCGCCACGGATCTGCCGGCACCCACCCTGGCGGCGGCGCTGCACTTGACCGCCGACGTCACCGCCGGCGGACTGCTGCTGACGCTGTTCTCCATCGCCGCCTGGCCGCTGCAGCGCTATGGACCGGAGCGCGCGGCGCTCTCGAGGGTGTATCGGGGATTGGCCGCCATGGCCCGCGGAGGAGCACACGACGACGGGAGCGCACTCGAGCTCACCGGCGGCATGACCGACCTGCAACATACCCTGCTCGGGCCGCACCGTGCGCGGGGACCGGTCATGGAGTACTTCGGCGTCATGTTGGAGCTGGCCGAGCGGATCCGGCTGGAGCTGATTGCCCTCGGCACGCAGACCCTCGACGCGCAGATCGGTCCGCTCGTGCAACGCGAGGCCGCCGCGGTGCTCGATGCAATCGCCGAAGCCATCGTGGCCGGAGGCGACCCGGCCCGCGCCATGAGCGGCGCGGTGCGCGCCTTGCAGAGCGCCGAGCGGCGCGCTGCCGGGCAGGAAGCCTCTGTGCCGAGCGCGCCCTGGCGGCACTTGCAGGCGCTCTCCGGGCAGCTCGCCGCCGCGGCCCGCAACGCCGCAAGAGCGGGGATACAGGGAGCGAAGCGCGCCGTGGACGAAGATCGGCAACTGCCGAGCGCACTGCGTCCCCAATCCTCGCTGGCGGTGTTTACGGCCAGTCTCACACCCCGCTCCGCCGCGTTCCGTCACGCCATCCGTACCGCTGTGTGCTTCTCGCTCGCGCTGTGGCTCGGGCGGATATTGCCGATCAAACACGGTTACTGGCTGCCGATGACGGTGGCCATCGTGCTGCGGGCGGATTACGCCGGGACGCTCA
>JAJZZR010000492.1 GCA_021797465.1 Pseudomonadota bacterium
AACACGTAGCGCATGCCGTGATCGGTGATCCGCCAGGACTTGGCCACGCCCGGAACGATCCGGCCGCGCGCGCTGAGCGTCACCAGGCCCTCGAACAGATCCTCCAGAACGTTGATCGCCGGAGTATCGGTGGCCAAGGACGGGTCGAGGGTACGCGGCGTCATCGCCACACGGCGCCGGAGCACCTGCTGCGATTGCGGGGCGGGCCGGCTCGAAACGGCATAGCGATAGAGATTTCCGCCCGGATGATCCGGGGCGCTGCCGCAGCCGCTGAGCAGCGCTGCGGCCATCGCGACCAACAGGCTGCGCAGATGCGGCCCGCGCGGGCTCAAACGCGAACGCTCCGCAACGGGACCGCGCCGGCTCGAGGGGTGCGGCGCGGCGACTGAGTCATGCGCCGCGACGGGTTCGCAGGGAATGGCACTGTGAGCATTGGCACTCGATGCGCCGGCCGGAGTGCCGCGCGCAGACAATGGTCACCTTCAGACCGGCGGTTTCGCAAAAAGTGCCACCGGAACTGTGGGACAAGTCTCCCCGCCGCCTTTGCCGGCCCGCCGCACGAGACGCTGTGATGCGGATCACGCCGCGCCCCGGTCCCGCCGGGAATCGAGATTTGCGCTCAAACCTGCGGCTTACGCAGCCGGATGTGCAGCTCGCGCAGCTGCGCCTCGCTCACCTCGGTCGGCGCGTCGGTCAGCGGATCGCCGGCCGTCTGCGTCTTGGGGAACGCGATCACCTCGCGGATGCTCTCGGCCCCGGCCATCAGCATCGCCAGCCGATCCAGCCCGAAGGCGATGCCGCCGTGCGGCGGCGCGCCGAATTTCAGCGCATCGAGCAGGAACCCGAACTTGCTGCGCGCTTCCTCGGCCTCGATGCCGAGCAGATCGAACACTGTCGACTGCATCTCCTGCCGGTGGATACGCACCGAGCCCCCGCCGACCTCTGAGCCGTTGAGCACCATGTCGTACGCCTTGGCGAGCACGCCGCCCGGATCGGCGCTGACCTCGGCCGGATCGTCGCTGCTCGGGGAGGTGAACGGATGATGCATCGCCGCCCAGCGGCGCTCGTCCGCGTCCCACTCGAACATCGGGAAATCGACCACCCACAGCGGCCGCCAGCCCGTCTGCACGATGCCCAGATCCTGCCCTACCAACAGGCGCAGCGCCCCGAGCGCATCGCACACCACCTTGATGGTGTCGGCGCCGAAGAAGATCAGGTCGTTGTCGCCCGCGCCCGTGCGCTCGAGAATGCCGGCGAGCTGCGCATCGCTGAGGAACTTCACGATCGGTGACTGCAGGCCCTCGCGTCCGCGCGTGCGCTCGTTGACCTTGATGTAGGCCAGCCCCTTGGCTCCGAAACGAGCCACGTACGCCGTGTAGGCATCGATCTGCGAGCGGGCCAAGGCGGCCCCGCCCGGGACCCGCAGCGCCGCGACCCGACCGTTCGGATCGTTCGCCGGACCGGCGAACACCTTGAAGTCGCACTCGCGCACCAGATCGCCGATTTCCGTCAGCTCGAGCGCGATGCGCAGATCCGGCTTGTCCGAGCCGTAGCGGCTCCTGGCCTCGGCATAGCTCATGCGCGGGAAGGGATCGGGCAGCGTCTCGCCGAGCACCTCCTTGAAAACATGACGCACCAGACCCTCCATCAGCGCCATGATCTGCTCCTGAGTGAGGAACGAGGTCTCGATGTCGAGCTGGGTGAACTCGGGCTGACGGTCGGCGCGCAGGTCCTCGTCGCGGAAGCAGCGCACGATCTGGTAGTACCGGTCGAAGCCGGCCACCATCAGCAGCTGCTTGAAGATCTGTGGGGACTGCGGCAGCGCGAAGAACTTGCCGGGATGCGTGCGGCTCGGCACCAGATAGTCGCGCGCCCCTTCGGGCGTCGCCTTCGTGAGCATCGGCGTCTCGATATCGATGAAGTCCTGCGCATCGAGATAGCTCCGCATGGCGCGCGTGATCCGATGCCGCAGACGCAGCCGCCGGCTCATGACTTCCCGCCGCAGGTCGAGATAGCGGTAGCGCAGGCGCACTTCCTCGCTCACGGTCTCATCGAGCTGGAAGGGAAGCGGCTCGGAGCGGTTGAGCACCTCGAGTTCCTCGGCGAGCACCTCCACGTGCCCGGAGGCGAGATGGGGGTTCACGGTGCCCGCGGGGCGCTCGCGCACGCGTCCCTTGACCCGGATCACGAACTCGTTGCGCAGCCGCTCGGCGTTCTTGAACAGCTCCGCAGCGTCCGGATCGAAGACGATCTGCAGCAGCCCCTCGCGGTCGCGCAGATCGATGAATATGATGCCGCCATGGTCGCGCCGGCGGTGTACCCAGCCGGCCACGTCGATGGTGTGGCCGATCGAGCGAGCATCGACCTGTCCGCAGTAATGTGAACGCATAAGGGGCGCGATGTTACGAAGCCCCGCCGCCCCCCGCAACCAGAACGGCGGCGCCGCGCACGTGCCCGGCGCGCAGGCGGGCGAGCGCTTCATTGGCCGCCTGCAGCGGGAAGCACTCGACGGTGGCGCGCAGGCCGAGCTGCGCGGCGCGGCGCATGAACTGCTCGCCGTCGGCGCGGGTGAGATTTGCGACCGACTCCACGCGGCGCTCGCCCCAGAGCAGCGCGTAGGGGAATGCCGGGATGTCGCTCATGTGGATCCCGGCGCAAATCACGCGCCCGCCGGGACGGACCGCGGCCAGCGCGGCCGGCACGAGCTCGCCCGCCGGGGCGAACAGGACGGCCGCGTCCAGCGGTACCGGCGGCGCCTGATCCGATCCGCCGGCCCAGACCGCGCCCAGCTCGCGTGCGAAGTCCTGGCTCGAGTCATCCCCGGGCCGCGTGAACGCGTAAACGCTCCAACCGTCGGCTCGTGCGACCTGCGCCAGCACATGCGCCGCGGCCCCGAAGCCATAGAGACCGAGATGCGTTCCCGTGCCGGCGGCCCGGTAGGCGCGGTAGCCGATCAGCCCCGCGCACAGCAGCGGAGCCAGCTCGGGCGCGGGAACGCCCTCCGGGAGTGCCAGGCAGTAGCGCGCATCGGCGACGATCTGCTCGGCGTAGCCTCCGTCCACCGTGTAACCGGTGAAGCGGGCGTTCGGGCAGAGATTCTCGCGCCCCTCCCGGCAGTCGCGGCACACCCCGCAGGTCCGAGCCAGCCAGGGCACGCCGATGCGCTGCCCCAGCGAAAACCGCACCGCCGCGGCGCCGCGTTCGATCACGACGCCCACAACCTCGTGCCCCGGCGTGATCGGAAATATCGCATGGGGCAGCTCGCCATCGACCAGATGCAGATCGGTGCGGCATACGCCGCACGCCTCGACGGCGATGCGCACCTGCTCGGCGCCGAGCGCCGGCGGGCTCTGGCCCTCCACGCGCAGCGCCGCGCCCGGGGCGTGCAATCGCATCGCTTTCACGGCACTCAGGCCTGCGGCTGGACACTGTCCTGCGGCGCGGGCGGTCCCACCACGCCGCAGGTGATGACCATTTTCATCGCCGCATCCACGGTCATGTCGAGCTCGACCAGCAGCCGGCGCGGCACGATCACCAGAACACCCGCTGTCGCATTGAGCGCGGCGGAGATGTACACGGCGGCATGCGGCTCGCCGGTGCGGGCCGACACTTCCGGCACGTCCTCGGCGGTGAGAAATCCGATGCTCCAGATTCCGGGCCGGGGATATTCGAGCATCACCACCGTGCGGAAGGCGCTCGATTGCGAGAACACGCTCTCGGCGAAGCTCTTCACCCCGCCGTACACCGCCCCCACGATCGGGACGTGATGCAGCAGCTCTTCCCCGTAGACCACCAGGCGGCGGCCGATCAGGTTCGATGCCAGCAGTCCGGTGGACAGCAGCAGCAGCAAGGCGAGCAGGAGGCCCAGCCCCGCCTGGATCAACGGATCGAGCGTCTGGACCGCGTGCGCCGCCGACGTCGGCAGCAGCAGGACGAGGCTGTCCAGCGCACGGATCAGGAACATCAGCACCCACACGGTGACGCCGACCGGAAGCCAGAAGAGCACGCCGGCGAGCAGCAGCCGCCGCAGGGTCGAGCGCCTGGGCTTGGAACCGGTCGGCGCCGGCCGGGCAGTCACCGGTACGCTCACGCGCTCCTCATCTCGAGCGACGCTTCGCCGCTGGTTTGGGGTCTCGGGCCTTGGGCCGGCTCGCCCCGGCCCGCCGCGCGAGCTTGCGGGCCGGGGCGGCCGCGCCGCTCGGCGCAGCGGATTTGGCGGCCGGTGCGCTCTCGGCCGGCTTGGCCGCCGGGGGCGTGACGCCGGCTGCGGGCGTCACCGTGCGCTCCGCGCCGCTCGGCTCGCGCTCGGCGCCCGCCAGGTTGCGTTTGCTCTCCTGCGCGGACTTGAAATCAGTCTCGTACCAGCCGCCGCCCTTGAGGCGAAACGCCGGGGCCGAGACCAGCTTGCGCAGGGTCATGCGTCCGCACGACGGACATTTCCTCAGCGGCGCATCCGTGATCTTCTGCATCACTTCAGCGTAGTACTTGCAGCTCTGGCATTCGTATTCGTAGAACGGCATGTCCTGAAAATCTGCGTAGTTGAAGAAATGGGCGGCCGATTATACGCACCGGGCCTCACGCCTTGGCGAAGTGCAGCTGGCCGTCGCGCACGGTGACCGCCACGCGATCTCCCGGTACGAACTGGCCCTGCAGAATGCGCTGCGCCAAGGGATTCTCGACCTGCTGCTGCACGGTGCGCTTCAGCGGCCGTGCGCCGTAGACCGGATCGAAGCCCGCTTCCCCGAGGCGGTCGCGCGCCGCGTCGTCCAGGGTCAGTTCCATGTTGCGCTCCTGCAGGCGCCTGCGCAGATAGAGCAGCTGGATGTCCACGATGGAGCGGATCTGCGCCGCGCCCAGCGGATGGAACACCACGATGTCGTCGATCCGGTTGATGAATTCCGGCCGGAAGCTCTGCTGAACGATCTCCATGACCGCGCTCTTCATGCGCGTGTAGTTCCCCTCGCCGGCGTACTCCTGGATGACCTGCGAGCCGAGGTTCGAGGTCATGATGATCACCGTGTTGCGGAAGTCCACGGTGCGGCCCTG
>JAJZZR010000423.1 GCA_021797465.1 Pseudomonadota bacterium
TGCGGGGCCAGCTCGCGCAGCGACACTGCCAGACGCTGTTCGATCCGGCGCGCACACGCGGCACCCGGGACCGCAAGCTCGTTCAGGACCGCCTCACCGGCCGGGAAAATCACGCCGCCGCGCTTGCGGCTCCGCGGGTCATGGCCCAGTCGAACAGGCGACTCGTCCAGCCGCCGCCGAGACTCGCGCCCGTGATGTCGTCCAGGCGATACGGCGCTCCGGTCAAAATCGAGTCAGCGGCCGCCAGGCCGCTGCGCACGGCCGGACCGATGCCCTCGGCCATGTCCCGCGTGGCCAGACCGGCCGCATCGCCCGCAATAAACGCGTTGCCCTGGCGGACCACATCCACTCGCCCGCGCAGGTAATAGCTGTAGCCGGCCGGCGCGTACTGCGCGCCACGGGCCAGATCGCGCCCAAGCTTGCGGGTCAGCAGCGCCCAGTGATCGTGGATCGAGCGGCGGCTGCGCTTGATGCGCTCGGCCATGCCGCCGATGCCGATATTCAGCCAGCCGTTCTGCTTCGGCACGTACCAGGCGTACCCCGGCAAGCCGTGCTCGAAGAACCATAGATGGCAGTCCGGATCACGCCATTCGTATTCGATCTCGTGCTCCAGAGTCACGGTCTGCAGGTCGACCGCGCGAGGATTGACCGCTCGGAACACGGTCCGATAGACCGGGCAGCGCGTGCCGCCGGCGCCGATCAGATAGCGGGCGCGGAACGCGTCGTCGATCACGAATGCGCCGTCCTCCTGGCGGATCTGCCGGACATTGTGCTCGATCACCGGCGCCGCGCAGCGCTCGAGCAGCCAGGCGTCGAACTCGACGCGCCGGATCGAGTGCTGCACGCATGGCACCGGCAGGTGCAGGCCCTTCACGTGCAGGTGCATCCGCTCGAACGTCAGAAATCGGTGCGGATAGGCGCGGATGTCGATCTCGAGGTCGCGCACGACCTCCGGGGTGATCCACCCGGCGCACAGCTTCAGGCGGGGGAAGCGCGCCTGATCGAGCACGACGACGTCGCAGCCCGCGCGCGCCAGGCGCCAGGCGGCACTCGAGCCGGCGGGTCCCCCGCCGACGATGAGCACCTCGCAATTGCGCATGGGGCGCTCAGGGCACGTACAGGTGGGCGCGGGTGCGCGCCACCTCGTTGTTGTGCGCTGTGGCGAACACCACCTGAAACAGCTGCAACGTGCCGGTCGTGAACGCCGCGATGGAGCCGGCCAGATACATCCGCCACATGCGCACGAACTTCGCATCGAACATCTGCTGCACGCGCTCCCCGGCGAGCTCGAACAGCTCCATCCAGTGCCGCAGCGTCTGCGCGTAGTGCAGGCGCAGATTCTCGACGTCGAGGATCGAAAGATTGTGCGGCTCGAAGATGCGCGACATCTGGGCCAGCGAGGGCGGACAGGCCCCGGGGAAAATGCGCTTCTCGATCCACGGCTGCATCGGCGCGGGGTAATTGCGCCCGATCGAGTGGATCAGTCCGCGGCCGTTCTCCCCGAGCGAGCGGGCGATCAGCGCGCCGAGACCCTCGTAGTTCTCGACGCCGACGTGCTCGAGCATGCCCACCGAGACGAACGCGTCGTAGCGGCCGCGGATGTTGCGGTAATCGTCGTGGACGTATTCGACCTGACCGGCGAGCCCCTCGCGCTCGGCCCGCTCGCGCGCGTAGGCGACCTGCTCCTGGGAGATGTTGAACGCGCGCACCTTCACCCCGTAGTGGCGCGCCATGTGCAGCGCCAGGGTGCCCCAGCCGCAGCCGGCCTCAACCACTGACTCCCCGGCGCGCAGGCGCATCTTGCGGCACACGTGGTCCATCTTGGCGATCTGCGCCTGATCGAGGCAGGTCTCGGCGCTCGGGTAGTAGGCGCACGTATACGCCATGGTCTGGCCGAGCCACAATTCGTAGAACGCGTTGCTGATGTCGTAATGATGATGGATGTTGGCGCGCGAGCCGGCAAACGTATTGACGTGCGGGCGGTGAAGCCGCCCGACCAGACGTCCGAGCGGCGAGGCAGCGGGGGCGCGCTCGCCGGCCAGATACACACTCTCCAGCAGGCGCACCAGATCGCCCTCGATTTCGATGCGTCCGTCGCAATAGGCGTCCGGGAAGCGCACCGCGGGATCGGCCACGATCGCCAGCAGCGTGGTGCGGCTGCAGATGCGCACACGGCACACCGGCTCGACGCCCGCCGGCGCGATCCGCTCGCCGGTCCAGAGGTTGAACTCGACCGCGGGGTTCCCCAGACGCGCAAGCGTCCGCTCGAGCAGCCGGCCCTCGAACGATCGATCACCGCCCACACCCCCCTCGCGCTGCGCGGCATTCGCTGAGGACATCAAGCTCTCGTCACTGGCATTCACGGCGACTCCTCGTTGGCCTCTGCGTCCAATGGATTGAATCTAATCTAGCACGCCTTGGCAAATCCTCGCAGCGCCACGCGGCCAGGCCCCGGATCCGGCCCCCTCCCCGCGCGGAAACATCGCCCACCGGTGCGCGGGCGCGACTGGCGCCGCAGCGGTGCGCGCCGCGCACGCATGCGCCGCATGAACCCCTCGGGTCGTCGCACCCGGGCGCAACCTGCGCCGGCGAGCTGTGTTATTACGGCCGTACGGTCCAGGGGTCTAGCGTGAATCGCATTCTCGCACTCGCACTCGTCGCGACTGCCGTGGCGCTCACAGGCGGCGCGCGCCTCGCCCGAGCCGGTCCTGCCGCACGGGCGCACGCGCCGGTGATTCCCGACCTATCGCCCTGGCTCGGCCGCGGCGGCCGGCCGACTCCGACCGCCTGGCGCCACGCCGCGCGGTTCTCCATCCGGTACGAGATCAGCCCGGAACAGAACGGCCCGGCGCCGGTGCGCACCCGCGTCGCGGTCGGCTACACGCCGACGGCGCTGTGGCTGCGCTTTCGCGCTCACGACCCGCATCCGGGCGACATCCGGATCCGCTACCGCGACCACGACGATCTGTCGGATACCAGCGATGATTACGTCGGGCTGTTCCTCAGTCCGTTCGACGACACGCAATGGGCCTACGAGTTCTTCTGCAGCGCCGGGGGCGTCGAGCTCGACGCCTTCCGGCTGCAGAACAACGAGGACGACTCGTGGAACGCCGTATGGGGCTGCCGGGCGCGGCGCACGCGCACCGGCTACCAGGTGGTGATGCGCATCCCGTTCGCCTCGATCAAATTCCCCCGCAGCGACCGGCCGCAGCGCTGGGGCCTGCTGTTCTTTCGCAATTGGCCGCGCAGCCTCCGTCACCAGCTGCTCAGCCGACCCTTGAACTTCAACAGCAACTGCACATTGTGCGCCCTGCAGGTGGTGCGCACCGCAGGCCCGGTCACGGCGAGCCCGACCAATTTCCAGCTGATTCCGGCGCTCACCGCCATCCGCACCGACACGCCGCGGGCCTCGAGCACCAGCCTGCGCCACGGCTCGCCGAAGCTGCAGGCGAGCCTGGAGGCGAACTGGGTCTTGAGCCCCGACCTGGAATGGTCGGCGACCGTCAACCCGAACTTCTCCGAGGTCGCCCCCGATGTCCTGCAGCTGAGCGTCAACCGCCAGTTCGCGCTGGATTACGCCGAGAACCGCCCATTCTTCGAGCAGGGCACGGACGTGTTCGGCACCCCGGGGCTGCGCCTGAGCACCGACACGTTCAGCCCGTCGGGGGCCCTGGTCGATACGCTGCAGATCGTCGATCCGCGCTGGGCCAGCAAGCTCACCGGACAGATCGGCCCGAACGCGGTCGGCGCGCTGGTTGCCGAGGACATGGCGACCAACATCCTGCTGCCCGGCCCGCAGGGCTCGACCGTGCGATCCTTCGGCTTCCACACCCGCGATGCGCTGCTGCGCTACCGCTACGACTACGGCGCCTCGGCCTTCGGCATGCTGGCCACCGAGCGCAGCGGCGGCGGCTACGACAGCAGCCTGTACGAGCTCGATTCCCAGTGGCAGATCGACCCCAGCGACACGCTCACCACGGTGCTCGGCGCATCGAGCACGACCTACCCGCTCGCCGTGGCCGGCGCGTTCGGCATCCGGCCGGGGTCGATCGGCGGTCAGTTGTGGCTCGCCGACTTCGCCCGCAGGCGCCACAACTACAATTTCGACGTCGATGCGCTGCACATCTCCAACGGCTTTCGCGCCGACCTCGGCTATCTGCCCCAGGTCGGCTACGACCAGCTGGCGGTCACCGGGGAGTACGACTTCTACGCCCCGGACAAGGACTGGTGGCAGAACGGCGGATTTGGATTCCTCACCAACTACACCGAAAACACCGGCAACGGCCCGACCCTCGATCGCAAGGCCACGTTCTACACCTTCGTGCACGCCGTGGCGCAAACGCACATCATCCTGTACGCCACGCGCGAGCAGCAGTATTACCGGGGCAAGACCTTCGGGCTCGACGATTACGAGCTCGACGCCACCGCGCAGCTCACCGACTGGTTCAACGGCGAACTGACCGTGCTCGAGGGCGACGGGATCGACTATGTCGGTGTGCGCGAGGGCCGGCAGCTGGCGGTGACCACGACGCTGTCCATCATGCCCGGCCGGCACCTCGATATCAGCGTGGTCGGCGAGATCGAAGACTTCGATCTCGGCAACCGGCGCCTGTTCACCGCCGATCTGTACGACGTGCGCATCGACTGGTACTTCAACACGCATCTGTTCATCGATACGGTCGGGCAGGAACAGGACGTGCGCAACGACGCGGCGCTGTACCCGGCGGGAACGCCGCGGCGCGCGCGCACCCTCGCCACCCAGTGGCAGATCGGCTACCAAGTCAATCCGTGGACCGTGTTCTACGCCGGCAGCTCGGCGGGCTTCCAGCAGGGCCCCGAGAACGCGCTGCTGCCCGCCCAACGGACCTATTACCTCAAGGCAAGCTATTACTTCCAGCCCTAGCCCAGGCGGCAGCAGGGTGAATCAGCGCTGCGGCCAAGCGGCTGAGCGATAAAGGCGGCGCTGCCCGGGCTGGACTTCCCCGCCGCGCTGGCGTATAAGGGGCAGCGGTAATTGGAGGCGATGGGCGGGGTG
>JAJZZR010000457.1 GCA_021797465.1 Pseudomonadota bacterium
ATTCGCCCGCGCCATACCCGGCCATTCGCGTCGGTGAAATCCCAGCTCGCGTCCCAGGTCCGTCACCACCTCGCGGTCCATCGCTTCGGTGACATCGAGGACAGCCTGCAGAACGACCTCGACACGCCGGGCGTCAGCCTCGCGGGGCTCGCCAAGCGCTTCGGCCTCACCACGGGCGCGGTGCCGCTGTTCCTGCGGGGCCCGGGCGCGCCGCCGCTCGGGGCGGCCCCGGCGGTGCAGAACCTGGTGTTTGGCAGCACGGCCCTGGCCCCCGGCAGCTTCGGGGGTCCGATCATCCTGGACAACGACCGGATGGTGATCGTCAAGGTGCTGGCGCGCCATGGCCCGCAGCTGAAGCCGCTTGCCGAGGTCAAGAGCAGCATCATCGCGGCCCTGCGGACGCAACGCACCAACCAAGCCGCGCTCGCGGCGGCCGAGGCGGCCCGGCGAGAGGTGCTCGCCGGGAAGTCCCTCCAAAGCGTCGCGCAATCGCTGCGGCTCAAGAGCGCGCCGGCGACCTTCATCGGCCGCGATGATCCGTCCGTGCCCGCCGAGGTCGGCCAGCTCGCGTTCGCCGCGCCGAAGCCCGCGGGGCGGCCGGTGTACGAGGCGAAGGCTCTGGGCGGCGGCGGGGCGGTGCTGCTTGCCGTGATGGCTGTGCGAACCGCCGCACACGTCAATCCACTGCTGAGCCGTACGCTGGTGCAGCAGTTGCTGCGTGCCAATGCCGACGGCGCCGTGGTGGCTTATATGACGCAGATGCGTGACACGGCCAAGGTGCGCACGAACCCCCACGCCTTCCAGTAGCGGGTCAGCCGTCTGTTTGGAGCGGAAAGCTCATCCCGACGGTGCTGAATCCGCCGTCGACGTAGAGGATCTCGCCGGTGACGCCGGCGGCGAGATCGGAGCACAGGAAGGCCGCGGCGTTGCCCACGTCCTCCAGCGTCACGTTGCGCCGCAGCGGCGCCACGTCGGCCACGTGGCTCAACATCTTGCGAAAGCCGGCTATGCCCGCCGCGGCCAGCGTCTTGACCGGCCCGGCGGAAATGCCGTTGACCCGGATGCCGTGTGGCCCGAGGTCCGCCGCGAGAAAGCGTACGTTGGCCTCCAGGCTCGCTTTGGCGAGGCCCATGACGTTGTAGCTCGGGATCGAGCGCACCGCGCCGAGATATGACAGGGTCAGCAGCGCCCCGGCCCGGCCGCTCATCAGGGGCGCCGCGCCCCGCGCGAGCGCCGTCAGACTGTAGCTCGATACATCGTGCGCGATGCGAAAGACCTCGCGGGTCGTGTTCTCGACGAAACTGCCCGAAACCCCCTCGCGCGGCGCGTACGCCACGGCGTGCACGAGAACATCCAGTGCGCCCCACTCACGCTTCAGCAGCGCGAACGCCGCATCGATCTGCCCGTCGTCGGTGACATCGAGCGGTATCGTGAGGTGCGAACCGATCGAGCCGGCCAGGGTTTCGACGCGCTCGCGTATCTTGTCATTGACGTGGGAGAACGCGAGTTCGGCGCCTTCGCGGTGCAGGGCCTGGGCAATGCCCCAGGCGATGGAGCGGTCCGAGGCCACACCGACGATCAAGGCGCGTTTACCCGAGAGAAATCCCATGCGAGGATCCTTGCACAACTGAGCTGGTCCGCGGGCCCGACCGGGTCCCGCGGACCGCCAGTGTAGACCAATCAGCCGCCGGAATCGGCCAGGATCATCAGCTTCTGGCCCGCGAGGATGGGCCGGTCCAGGGTCATCTCGTTCCAGGCCAGGATCTGACGCACCCGCACCTGGAAGCGGCGGGCGATCTGCCAGAGCGTATCGCCCGCATGGACCGTATAAATGATCCGATGGACGCCCTGTTCGATGCCGGCCAGGAAGGGGCGCCGGTTGTTGTATTGCACCGTGGCCATCGACGGCAGGATGCGCAACTGCTCGCCGGGTCGCAGAATCGGGTGATAGATCGAGAGGCCGTTGGCGCGCGCCAGCGCATGCACGCTCACGTGGTTGCGCACCGCGATCGACCAGAGGCTGTCACCGGGACGCACTTGCACGACGCGCACGCCCGGTCGGGTGAAGCGTCCGACGCGCGCATCGGCATACAGTCGCAGCGGCTCGCCCGGATACAGGATCGAGTGACGCACCGACAGTCCATTGATCTGCGCCAGACGCTGAACGCTCATCCCGTTGCGCTGCGCGATCCCCCACAGGGAGTCGCCCGGGCGCACCCGCACGACCCGGAAGCGGAAATCATGCCGCCACAGCGAACGATCGTTCTGCTCGGCGGCCACCAGCACGTTGTGCGGCAATTGATAGGCCGTCGTCGGCACATCGATGTTCTGGCCGACGAGCAGACGTCCGTTGGGCAGGTTGTTGAGGCGGCGTAGCAGGTCCGTGGTCGTGTTGAAGCGGCGCGCGATGGAATAGACCGTATCCCCGGCGTGCACCACGTAGCGCTCCACGCCCATGCGCTCATTCGCGGTGAGATCCTTGATGTTCTGCTCGAACACCGGTGCGGCGTCGACCGGCAGCAGCAGGTAGAACGGTCCGGTGGGGTCGGTGGCCCAACGCAGGAACGCCGGGTTCAGCTGATAGATCTCATCCGAGGTGATCCCGGCCAGGCGCGCGGCCACCTCCAGATTGACCTGTCCGCCCGTGGGCACCTTCGTGAAGTACGGCCGGTCCGGAATCGGACTGAACGACAGGCCGTACTTGGCCGGATCGGCAACCAGGCGGGCCATCGCCAGCAGCTGCGGGACGTACAGCTCGGTCTCGCGCGGCAGGATCAGATTCCAGAAGTCCGTCGGCAGGCCCCTGGCCTGGTTGTAGCGGACCGCGCGCTCCACGTTCGCGACGCCGCAGTTGTACGCGGCGATCGCCAGCAGCCAGCTCCCGCCGAGCTGCTTGTGCAGCTGCTGCAGGTAATCGAGCGCCGCCTGGGTGGAGGCGACGACGTTGAGCCGGCCGTCATACCACCAGTCCTGCTTCAGGCCGAAGAGCTTGCCGGTCCCGGAGGTGAACTGCCACATGCCCGCCGCCCGCGCCCAGGAATAGGCGTAGGGCCGGTAGGCGCTCTCGATGATCGGCAGCAGGGACAGCTCGAGCGGCATGTGGCGCTTCTGCAGCTGCGTGACGATGTAGTAGAGATACATGTCGGCCCGATTGAAGGACCGCTGCAGGAATTGCGGGTGGTTGGCGTACCAGTGCGCCTCCTGCGCGATGATCGGCATATTCGGCTGGGGCAGCCGCAGGCCGGCGCGGATACGCGCGAAGAGGTTGGCGTAATGAGGTTTGGGCGCGGCGGCCGGAACCGGCGCGATGACCTGCGCGGCGGCAACGGCCGAAGACGTCGGGACGGTTGCCGCCGCGGGGGACGAATGCACGGCCGTCACCGCCGGTAACGGCGGTGGAAGCACCACATGCTCGGTACGGGCCGGACGGATGGGTGTGCGCGTGGCGCATGCCGCCAATGCCAGTGCACCCAGGAGACCCAGGGCACAGCGGGCCCAGCTCACGGAAGACGTCGTCAATTCCCGACCCTCTATGTAGTCTTTGCGGCGTGCTAAATTGCATCCGCGTCGGCGTTTCGCGCGCCACCGGGCGGCACATTACAATAATCGAGTCCAGTCGCGAAATTTACCTTGTGATATCACAGGTTGACTAGTCCTTGGTGGGACAAACTCACAGTTCTGCGTCTTGCGAGCCGGTGCACGCGCTGCGGCACTGGTGGACCAGCCCCGCCGGCCAGGCCGCGATCGCCGCCGAAGCGGTGCTGGTGACCGAGGCCCTGGAAGATGTTTTCGGCTGGGAATGCCTGCAGATCGGCGCCTGGGGCGCGGGCCGCGAGCTGTTGGCGGCGTGCCGGACCCGCCATCGGGCCGTGCTGGCCTCGCCCGGACTGTCGGCGGATGCGGACATCATCGGCCGGCCGACCCAACTGCCCGTGAGCGGGGATTCGATCGACGCGGTGCTCCTGCCGCACACGCTGGAATTCGCCAGCGATCCGTACGCGATCGTGCGCGAGGTCGACCGGGTGCTGGTGGGGGAGGGCCAGCTGCTGGTGCTCGGCTTCCGTCCCCTGAGTCTCTGGGGCGCCCGCGCCCGATTCAGCCGCAGCGGCTTTCCGCCGGGGCTGCGCCGCGTGCTCTCCGAGCGGCGCGTGCGCGAATGGCTGGCGCTGCTCGGCTACGAGGTGTTCGCGGCGAGGCGCTACCTGTATCGCAGTCCCTGGGGGGGCGGGCTCGCCGCCGGCGAGGGCGCGGATCGGCTGCTGCGGCGGGGATTGACGTTCCCGTTGCCGGCGGGGGCCTATCTGCTCAGGGCGCGCAAGCAAGTCTACACCCTCACGCCCCTGCGTCCGCGGGTGCGCAAGGCGATGCTCGGCGGGCTCGTCAAGACCGCCCCGCCGGTGCGCCACGGCGTCAGGCGTACGCCATGAGCGCCGCCCGGCAGGCCGGCGAGGGGGCGCAAATCGTCGAGATCTATACCGACGGCGCCTGCCGCGGCAATCCGGGGCCGGGGGGCTGGGCCGCGCTGCTGATCCTCGGGGCGCACGAGAAGACGCTCTCGGGCGCCGAGCCGCACACGACCAACAACCGCATGGAATTGACGGCCGTGATCGGCGCGCTCGAGGCGCTCAAGCGGCCGGTCCGGGCGCGCGTGTACACCGATTCGCAGTACGTGCGCCGCGGAATCACCGAGTGGCTGAGGGCGTGGAAGGCCAAGGGCTGGCGGACCGCCGATCGCAAGCCGGTGAAGAACCAGGATCTGTGGCAGAGCCTCGAGCAGCTGGTCAGCCGGCACCAAATCGAGTGGCACTGGGTGCCGGGACACGCGGGCGTGCCGGGTAACGAGCGCGTCGATCGCTTGGCGAACGAGGCCATCGATGCTCTGATGGGCACCGCGGACGAACCGGCCCGCTAGACAGCGGGTACACTGGCGCCCATGCGACAGATCGTTTTGGATACCGAGACCACCGGCCTCGAGACCTCCCTCGGGCACCGCATCATCGAAATCGGCTGCGTGG
>JAJZZR010000258.1 GCA_021797465.1 Pseudomonadota bacterium
ACCGCGCACGTGTTGGGCACGGGGCGCTCCGGGCAAGTGCTCGACTTGGCGCCACCGGCTCCGGCCCGCTCGTGACGGGCGGCCGGGACATTCAACCGCGCGCGCCGGCGAGGATGTTCGGTGTGCCGGCGGCGCTTGTCGCGGCAGCATTCGCCCACCGCTTCACGCAAAAGAGCCCGGTGCAGTCATGGACAAATACGGCTGTGTTGCCCAACGAGTGGGGATGCGGTGACGTACGGGGCGCCATATGCCGCGAAGGCCGCAGGAACGAACCGACCACAACTGCAGCAACTTACGGCTGCCGACGCGCGGTGGTCTGTACGCCGGGGAGTTCGCGAAGGACCGTTGCAACCGCAACGTCCGGGTGAATGGTCAGCTGGTGTTCGGCACCCTCGCGCTGATGCTCAATGGCGCGCTGGCCGGGTTCGGCGTGGCTTTCCCGCCTGAGGACAATCTGCGGTCCCATCTGGATCGGGGCCGCCTGCGCGTGGTGCTCGAGGACTGGTGTCCGCCGTTTTCGGGCTATCACCTGTATTACCGGAGTCACCGTCAGATGCCACCGGCATTCGCGTTGCTGATCGATGCGCTTCGCTACCACGAGGGCGCAGCGCCGGGCCTGACCTGAGCGGGAATTCGGGTGAAGCAACATTCATCGGTTGGTGTGTTGTTCGGTTCGTGGGCGCACACGGGCTGTCCCTCGCTCGTCAGACTCGCCGTGATGCGCGAACCCAGGTGGATCGCGGCGGCACGGTCCGAGTCCTCCGGCATCCGCTTATCCTCGCCTTCCGTGCTCACCGTCACCCGCCAGAGCCGATCGGCCCTGGCATACCCCGATTCCGCGCCCGCCCGTCCTGGCCCGGATAGCGCCGCTTGCCCCGAAAGGGAATCAGGTGCCGGCATCGAGTCGCGCGATGCGCGCCCCTCAGAGTGGCGGGAAGGGTCGGGGCAAACGAGCCGCCATTCGAGGGCGAGTACGAACGCGGGGACTTGATAGGAATGAAGCTGCGCCGAGCCGGTCAGGACGGGAAGTCGCACGTGGAGGGTGGAGTTGCGGCTGCGACGGAGTTCGCGCAGCTCAGCCGGCGACATCGGACGGCCGGCGGTGAGCATCGTCTGTGTGATGCGCGCGGCGGTTGACTTCGATGGCGGTGCTTGCGCGCGTCCCCTGGCAGCGGCAAGGTCGGCGCCTTTCCCGTGGCGGGTGAGTTCGAGCGCGACGGGCAAGAGGGAGGGGCCGCGCGCTGCTCGACAGTGAGGCTGAGTTGCGGGTTGCGGGCGGCTGGTGAGGGTGCCTGCCAGACCCGGTTATTTGATCAGGGGGAATAGGGTCGGCCCAGGGAGTGCTGCCGCGCTCGCCAGCGGTGTCTCGGCGCGGAGCCGGGTCAGCTTGGCAGTTCCTTGGATCGTATATAGAGGTGCAGGTACTTGCGCCGGACGTAATTGGATTCGACGAGCGCGAACACCAGTCCGCGCCAGCCGTCGAGCAGTCCCAGCCGCAGTATGTAGCCGCGGAAGAAGCGCCATTGCGGATTGATCAGCACCTTGCCGAGGCCGCAGCGTTTGCCGTTGGCATACAGCTCGCGCGCCATGAGGTCGGCGTAGCGCTGCATGCGCAGGTGGTGGTCCGTGAGGCTGCGGTAGGAGAAGTGCTCGAGGTGTCCGTAAAGCCGGCCCACGCGCCCCTCGACCCGGGTGTTCTCGTGGATCTCGCGACCGACCCAGCCGCCCCGTCTGCGGTCGAACAGTCGAATGAGGCGATCGGGATAGGCATTGCCGTGGCGGAGAAACCGCCCGAAGTAATCGGTGATGCGCGGAACGGACCAGCCCGCGCAGCGCTGGAACCCCCCCTTGCGCAGCCCTTCGATCTCTTCCCGCAGCGGATCGCTGACGCGCTCATCGGCGTCCAGGCACAGAACCCAGTCGTTCCGCGCGCAGTCGACCGCGAACGCCTTTTGCGAGCGATAGCCGGGCCAATCGCGCTCGATCACGCGCGCGCCCAGCGCGGCCGCGAGCTCGCGCGTGCGGTCGGTGGAATGCGAATCCACGACGATGACCTCGTCGCAGAACTTCACGGACCGCACACAGTCCTCGATCCGATCCGCCTCGTTATACGTAATGATGCAGGCCGAAAGTCCCGCCGGAGTCGTCACTTCCATCGTACTGTCACCCCATCGAGTTGGAAAGTGCTCGTTGATTTCACGAAGATCCTCTGGCTTGCGCGGTTGCGAATGGCCCGGTGCGTCGCCGCCGCGCCCGGGGACGGGGGCGCGACGGGAACCGACTCGATTCGAGCCCGCAATGCTACCGAAAATCAAGCCCCGGATGCGGGCGGGGCGCCGGGCTCCGGCGGCGGCCTCGCAACCGGGCGGACCGGCGGTAGGGACGCGATATACTGCGCCCCGGAAATCATGGATCATTCCCCCATGACGGAATACCGGCGGTCCGCCGGCGGGGTCCGTCGAGGCCCGGGCGCAGCCGGGGCTTGCGCGCGGCGCAGGCGTGTGTCGATCGCGTCAGGGCCGGCGGGTGTGCATCCATGGATCTGAGATCTTGCGGCGGCTGGCCCGCCTGCAAGCTCCTGCCACAACGTTGGGGCCGGCTCGATGTCCATGCAGTTCAATCAATCCATTTCACCCGGCCGGATCGAGGCGTATCCGCAGGCGTCCGGGGTGTTGTCGACCTTTGATGACCCGAACGACCCCGCGGTGGCCGAGTCCATTGCCGGCGCGCTGGAAAGCAATCACATCGTCGGATTTCCGCGCTGTCCCTTTCCGTTGCCGAACCCGGCCGACCTGGAGATTCTACGGACCGAGCTGCCGACGCGGCTGAAGCTGAAGAACATCAGCTACCACGGGGCCGATGGACGTCTGACCGGCCTCGAGGCCAGCGACCCGGTGCGTGCGCGGACAGGCGCCGTTCTCGGTGAGCATCTCGAGGCGGTCTGCGCCTACTTGCGGCAGGTCGCTCCCCACCTGAGCGCCGGCACGGTCTTGACCAAGTGCAGTTTTCGCCCGATCCAGGAGCGCGGCCGCAAGCTCAAGCCCCATGCCAGCAATGAGCTGATCCATATCGACGCCGGCGCATACGGCGCGACCAACGGGGACCGGATCCTGCGCTTCTTCGTCAACGTCAATCCGAGCGAGGATCGCGTCTGGGCGACCAAGGGGGACATCCAGGAGGTGCTGGCGCGGCACGGCGTGCAGTCGGGCCTGCTCGACCGCGACGGCCGGTGCAGGCTGCGGATTCGCAAGAATCCCGCGGACCATGCGTTCACGCTCACCGTCCGTGCGCTGAGCCGGCTCAACCCCCAGGCGCAGTCGCTCGACTCCAGTCCATACGATCGAGCCATGCGCCGCTTGCACAACTACATGAAGGACAGCGAGACCTTCAAAGCGGACCCGCGCGGATACGCCGAGATCCGGTTCCCGCCGGGGTCCGCCTGGATGGTCTTCACCGATGGCGTGAGCCATGCGAGCCTGTCCGGACAGTTCGCGCTCGTCACGACCATTCTGATTCGCCGTACCGCGCTGCGGCATCCGCAATTCGCGCCGTATCACCTGTTGAGTGCCGGCGCCGCCACGTCCGGCACGTTGTCTCGCGGACAGCCGGGGGCCGCGTCGACTTAGGCCGCCAGCCGGGGCGGGGACCCGATGTCCGCGCGCCTCTACAGCTTGAATGTCGACAGCAGCAGGCTGGTCTCGCTGCTCGTGACGCCGGGGGTGCGGCTGACGCGCGCCAGCACGCGATCGAAAGCGGCCAACGAGTCGGCCCGCAGTTCCGCCACCACGTCCCAGCGGCCGTTGGTGCTGTAGAGGCTCGCCACAGCCGGATCGCCGCGCAGTGTCTTGATGACGGAATCCACCTGATTGCCGTCCGCGGCGATCGTCATGAAGGCCCGGATGGGCTGCTCCTGCACGTCGGGCTTCAACCGCACGGTGTAGCCGACGATCGTGCCGTCGGCTTCGAGCTTGGCCATGCGATTCTGAACCGTGCCGCGCGACACCCCGAGCTGCTTGGCGAGCGAGGCGACCGGTATGCGCGCATTGGCCCGCAGCAACGAGATGAGACGCTGATCGAGGTCGTCCATTGGGTGTCCGTCGAGGTCGCAGCAGGGACCCGGGAACGGCGAAGCCCTGACAAAATGACAAAGTTGATTGGCGATCTGACGAAACTATAGCATAAATCGATCGGTCTTCTGACTATTCTTTGGCTCGAGCCGCGTGGATCATGGCGTGTGAGCCGGCGGCCGGGTGTGTCCGCCGGCCGTCACCGGAGATCCATCATGGTTGATTACATCGGCGTTCATCGGGTTCAGGCGCTCGTGCGGGAGCGGGGCGCCGCCGAGTTCCTCGCGGGACTGGCCCGCGAGATCGAAGCGGACTACCGGCGCTGGAAGTCCTTCGAGAAATCCCCCCGGCACGCGACGCATTCGCCGCTCGGCGTCATCGAGCTCATGCCGGCGAGCGACGGTCGCCAGTACACCTTCAAGTACGTCAACGGTCATCCGAAGAACACGGCCAAGGGCCTGCTGACCGTAATGGCGTTTGGGGTCCTCGCGGACGTCGAGACCGGATACCCGCTGGTGGTGTCCGAGATGACGCTCACCACGGCGTTGCGCACGGCGGCCACGTCTGTGGTTGCGGCCCGCGCATTGGCGCGGCGCGACAGTCGTGTCATGGCCCTGATCGGCAATGGCGCGCAATCGGAGTTCCAGGCGATCGCTTTCCACAATCAGCTGGGGGTGCGCGAGGTGCGTCTTTATGACATCGACCCGCGCGCCACCGACAAGCTGGCCGCGAACCTCGCCGGCGAGTCGTTGCCGGGCCTGCGTGTCGTGCGCTGCGCCTGCGCGGCCGAAGCGGTCGCGGGGGCGGATATTGTTACCACCGTCACCGCCGACAAGCGCAACGCCATCATTCTGACGCCGGAGATGATCCGGCCGGGCATGCACCTGAATGCGGTCGGCGGCGACTGCCCGGGCAAGACCGAGCTGCACCCCGACATTCTGCGGCGAG
>JAJZZR010000522.1 GCA_021797465.1 Pseudomonadota bacterium
AGCGCGCGGGCTTTCCAATGCACGGCAGACTTGCTAACCTTCATACAGACGGTCGCCTCTCTGGTCTTGATCCTACGTGTGGTAACGCAGATCATAACAGAGTTGAGGCCGTCTTTTCGTTTCAAACAAACAATTTGAACGATCTCCAACGCTCACCCAAGGTGAGAGTTGCGGAACCGTTCAACCGGGCGTCTCAGGCTGGAATTACAGGTGCCGATGCATCGGCGAGCGAAATTTTATGCACTTGGCGGGTGAAGTGGGAGAAGTTCGAGGGCATCCAGAAGATGCTGCGCGACAATCGATTCGGCGGTGGACAGGCCGGAGCCGCGCGGTCCGGGATCGGCCTCCTCGGCGGCGTGTTGAGGTGCCGCCGCTGCGGTCGTATCCTACGTGTCTATTACAAAGGCGATGAGAATCAGTTCGTTCGATATGCCTGCTCGCGCGCGGAACTCGACACGAAAGAAGCCCGTTGCATCGCGTTCAGCGGTGCGCCGGCGGACGCGGCGGTTGCAAGGGAACTCTTGCGCGTCGTGGAACCGGCAGCGATAGAGGCCGCGGTCTTGGCCAGCCAGCAAGAGGCACAGGCACACTCAGAAGTCGTCGCGGCGCTGAGCCGAGATCTGGAGGCCGCGAGCTACCGCGCACTTCGTGCGCAACGACAGTACGAGGCAGCTGATCCCGAAAACCGGCTCGTTGCACGAGAGCTCGAGCACCGATGGAACCAAGCCCTCGAGGAAGTGCAGGCGCTGGAATTGCGCATCGCGGAGGAGTCGGGGGCTGCGGCGAGCGGCGGGGGTACGCTCGAGGAGTTTCAGACGCTCGCGACGGATCTGGAGGCCGTGTGGAACGACGAGCACACCGATGAGCGCACCAAGAAACGGCTGCTGAGAGCGTTGGTTCGAGAGATTGTCGTCGACATCGATGAGCAAAACAGTGAGGTCGTCCTCCTCATTCACTGGAAAGGAGGTATTCACACGCCGATACGTCTGCCTAGGCGTCGTCGCGGCCAGAACAGTACCCAGATTCCGAAAGATCTCATCGAGGCGGTGCGCAGCTTATCGCGCATTTGCAGCGATCAAACGATCGCTGGTGTACTCAACCGAGCGCGGTTGCTCACAGGTCACGGTAACTTTTGGTCACGTGCATTGATCACGTCGCTTCGTCATCGCAACGGAATTGAATGCCACGACGCACAGCGCCAGGCGGCAGAAGGTTGGATCAATCTCTCGGAGGCCGCACGGTTGCTCGGTACCACCCGTAATACGTTGCGTGATGCGATCGAACGTGGTGATATCGCCGGAGAGAGGCCGATTGCCTGTGGGCCGTGGATACTCAACAGGCGATCTCTGCAGAGTGAAGGTGCGCAGCAGTTTATCGGGCGGGTACGTTCCCGCCAGAAATACTCCACGAGAGCTCCTTCCGAGCAGTCTTCTCTCGACTTTTCAACGACATACCAAAAAGAGGTTTTATGAAGACCACTTTGTCGTCGTACACAAGGTGATCGAGAGCCGGGAGAAGTTCATCTGGCCGCGGCTGCTCGAGTCTGAAGTGGCGACGCTGACCACCGAGCAGCTCGAGTGGTTGCTCGAGGGATACGACATCTGGAGACAGCCGCATCAGCTGTTGAGATTTTCACGCGCTGCGTAAGAGTTTGGTGTTGTATTGCGTGGCGGGCACGGTATAATTCTCTGCGTGCCCGCCACCCCGCGCCCTGCAACGATCCTTGAGAAGAACGCCGAGCTTGCGGCGCGGTTGAAAGTCTTCGAACAGTCCCTGCGCCAAGCTCAAGACGCCTACGAGCAGCTGCAGGCGGAGCACCGCGCAGCGCTCGAGCGCAAGGGGCTGCTCGAGGAGGAGGTGCGGTGGCTGAAGGGTCAGCTTTTTGGCCGCTCCTCCGAGCGGCTCACCGAACCGAATGTTTCGCCGGATCAGCAGAAGATGCTGTTCAACGAGGCGGAAGTGCTGGCCGCGATCGAGGCGGCCGAGGCACTCGATGCCGAGCGCACCACGACAGTGGCCGCGCACGAGCGCAAGAAGCGTCCCCATACCGGTGGGCGCGAGCCGATCCCGGCGCATCTGCCCCGCCAGGAGATCCTGCACGACCTGCCGCCGGAGCAAAAGTGGTGCGAGCATGATGGGGCGTGCTGGCTGCGGGAGCGGATCGGTGAGGAAGTCAGCGAGCGATATCACTACGAGGCGCCCAAGGTGTGGGTCGAGCGGCACGTGTATCCGAAGTACGCCTGCGGACAGTGCCATCAGGGCGTGCGGGTTGCTGCGGCGGTCACGACTATCCTGCCAAAGTCCAATGCCAGCGCCTCGCTGCTTGCGCATGTGGTGATGTCCAAGTTCGATGACGGGCTGCCGATCTTTCGGATCTGCCGCCAACTTCAGCGCCAGGACGTGCACTTGAGCCCGGGCACGGTCGGCACCTGGGTCAATACGGTGGGGGCCGAGACGGTAATGCCGCTCATCAACCTGATGAGCGATGAATTACTCGCCGAACCCCTCGTTCAGATGGATGAGACGTACCTGCAGGTGCTGCGCTCGGAGAAGTCCCCGCACTCGCAGCACTACATGGTGGTGCGGGCCGCAGGCCCACCCGGCCGGCGGATCGTCTTGTTCAACTACGTCCCCTCGCGCACCGCAGGGGCACTGAAGGAGCTGCTGATCGGTGCGGATGGGCCGTTTCGCGGCAAACTCCTGACCGATGGGCTTGAGCTCTATGACATCGTGACAGGGGAGCTACGCATCCCGCATTTTGGCTGCCTGCAGCATTGCCGCACGTACTTCAATAAGGCGCTGAAGGTGACCGAACTGCCCTCGGGGCGCTCCCTCGCGCGCGTGGCCATGGAGGATTACCTCGGGCGGGTGTTCAAAATCGAGCGGGAACTCGCCGAGCTGCGCCAGGCACGTGAGCGCTCAGGGGGTACCCTGACGCCCGAGGAAATCGTCAAGCGTCGCCAGGAGAAATCGAGCCCGATCTTCGCCGCGTTCCACAAGTGGGTCGAGGATCTGCTGCCTGCAACGCCTCCGCAGAGCGCGCTCGGCAAAGCGCTTTCCTATACGCATAACCAGTGGAAAAAGTTGGTGCTGCATCTGGAGCACGGAGATGTGCCAGCACATAACAACTCTGTCGAGAATCTCATCCGCCCCTTCTCCCAGGGGCGCCGGGTATGGCTCTTCGCGAACAACCCGCTCGGTGCCCGCGCAAGCGCCAACCTGTTCTCCCTGGTCAGCTCGTGCCGCGCCAATGGCCTTGACGCTTGCGCATACCTGACCCATCTGTTCGAGCGGCTTCCCGCCGCCGATACCGTCGAGGCGCTCGAGGCCCTGCTTCCCTGGAACGTCCGCGACGTGCTGCGCACCACCCGCCGCGCCGCCTGAGGCGGCTACCGCCGCCACCCTGATCCTTGCCCGAGACGTTCCAGTCCCCTGCCTCGGGACCGGGTCCTCATCGCCTTCCACCCTGGCCGTGACCCCCTGTGCCATCACGCCGTCCCCTGCAAGAACGGGGATACCGGAGTGCTTACTCGCCAGCTGCCATACCTCCGATATCATCTTGCAATGCCTTCCATGAGCTTCGAGAGAGCGGTGGCGAGTGCCTGCACCGACCCTGGGTCCGGCAGAGGAAGTCTGAGGTATTGGCGCCCGGTCCGCGCGTCTTTCTCGATCCATGACGATGCTGCGCTCGATGCCGGCGCCGCAGTGGCGCTCCCATTTGAAGCCGCCGACAGTGCCTGAGCGAACTCGAGACCGGCTTGCAGGAGCGGCGCCCACGGGTTTTGCGCCGCCCCCGGGGTTGCCCCGGACCCTAGTATGCCGGTCGGGCGTTCCTGGGCCGATGCCCCGGCGGGAGCCCCGGTCGTGTCCGGAGTTGCCGCGGCGGCCTGTCGCTCGACCGCCGGAGCCAGCGCATTTGAGGATCGCGAGGCGGCTGGATCGGTGCCGGATTCCGCGGTGCTGTCGGATTGGGTCCTGCGCCGCCCGGAGAGCGCCTTGGGCATCGGTGTCGGTGGAACTTCGCCATTGGAGGTCCGGGTAACCGCCTCCACGTTCTCCATGAACTTCGAGAGCCGTGTCCCACCGAGGAAGACCTCGCTGTCGCCGCCGTCCAGTACTCCGGCAAAGAGCGATTTCTTGAACGCGAGCAGCGAGAGCATCCGCTGCTCGATCGTTCCCTCGGCCACGAAATTGACGACATTGACGCCGTGAGCCTGCCCCAGGCGGTGCACCCGGCCGATGCGCTGCTCGAGCACGGCGGGATTCCACGGCAGGTCCATGTTGATGACCGTGGAAGCGGCATGCTGCAAATTGAGGCCCACGCCGCCGGCATCCGTCGACAGGAACACCCGACAGCCCGGATCCTCGCGGAAGCGGTCGACCAGAGCGCCCCGCTGCGTGCTCGGCACGCCGCCGTGGAAGAGCACGTGCCCCCAGCGCTTTCGCTTCAATCGGCGGATGATCAGCTCGTGGGTGGCGATCCAGGAGCTGAAAATCACGGCCTTGGCCTCGGGACGCTCGAAGAGCTCCTCGAGGATCGTGGCGAGCTCGTCGGCCTTCGCGCCGTAATCGGTACGCTTGTCGAGAAGATACGTGCTGTTGCAGGACATCCTCATGTTCTGCAGCGCGCAGGTGAGGCGACGCTGGTCGGCGTCCGACAGGAATCCGGTCTTGCGCCAGCGGCTCACGATCCGGTCGACGATCTCCGCATTCTCCTCGTGGTGACGCATTTGCTCTTCGGTCATCTCTACAAAAAGGGTCTTGTCCATCCGTGGCGGCAGCTGCGAAAGCACCTCGGCCTTGCGACGGCGCAGCAGGACGGGCTCCAATGTCTTGCCGACGCGATCGAGTCCGCGGTAGCCGATGACGCGGCCCGCCTCATCGAGAGTCTGGTGCTCGTGACGCAGCCGCCAAGTGGGCCCCAGCCGATAGTGATCCACGAACTGTACGATGGAGACCAGCTCTTCCAGCCGATTCTCGAGCGGCGTACCGGT
>JAJZZR010000226.1:0-4211 GCA_021797465.1 Pseudomonadota bacterium
GCGGCAGACTCCCCTACCGCGTTGCGGTTTACAACCAAATCGGAAGCAGGCGGGAATATGGGAGGGGTGCGGTAACATCGCCGATGAGGCATTCGGTAACAAAATTACGTGAGGCAATACGAGGGGTGTAGCGGCGGCATGGTCCGTCACGGACACGTCATTGTGACGGACCGGCGGCCGTAATCGACTCGCGGATTGACATCAATGACATCGGTGGAGCAGTCTGCGGTTTTCAAGCTCTCCGGTCCCGTCAAGGACCCTCACAGACAAAGAGCGGCCGGGATAGAATAACTATGGCATTCCCGACTCGAAGGACCTCGATCGAGAGTGGCCGAGGTTTGTTGGCCGTTGCATCGGCGAGCCTCGCCCTCTGGATTCTCGCCTACGGCCACCTGATCCCGCAGCCGTTGCCCTTCGGGACGCCCTGGCGGGAAGTCTGGGTATATGGGTGCGCGCTAGCACTTTTGGCGGCGAGCGTCGGCCTGTGTTTCGCGCGCACCGCCATACCGAGCGTGCTCACGATCGGCGCCTACCAGGCGGCCGCGGCCGCAATATCGACGCCCCAGATTCTCGCCAGGCCGCTCAACATCGACGCCTGGTATCCGTTTTGTGAAGCGCTGACTCCGCTTACCGGCGCATGGATCCTGTTCATCCTGCTGCGAGCGCGGTCGCGCGGACCCGGGTCGCAAATCGCGGGCGAACCCACGCTGCGCATTGCGCGAATGCTGTTCGGCCTCACCTGTGTCTTCTACGGCGTTTCGCATTTTGCTTATGCCGGTCATACCGCCGGCATGGTGCCCGGCTGGCTGCCGTACCGTCTGGCGATCGCTTACGCCACCGGCGCATGCCACGCGGCGGCGGGACTCGCCATCATCGTCGGTATACTGCCCCGTCTCGCGGCAACGCTCGAGGCAATCATGATGAGCGCGTTCGGCGCTCTTGTGTGGGTGCCGAGCTTCTTCATGCACCCCCGCCCCAGTTGGGCAACTCGGCCGCAACAGCTGTGGTCGGAGCTCGTGGTGACGCTCGTGTTGGCCGTCGGGGCGTGGATTGTCGCGATTTCTCTTGCCGAGCGCTCCTGGGCGTTCGCATCGCGCGCTCGTGTCGAGTGAGCACGCCGACTTCCGCGTATAACTGGCGGCGACGTTTCTTTCCACCCTGCTCCGGCAAGGACGGCGGCCATGAGACCTCAAGGTGTCCACGGGGGCCCTCCCGACAGGCGCTTGCGCGAGCGCACCCGGAGGGGGGCTGCCTGGAACTCTCCCTCTCCCGGCTACGTCCGGAGCAGGACCGCCGGGAGGAGGACGATAACTGACCGAGAAGTCTGTTCTTTCAATTGGGGTTCGTACCGCAGAGGGTCTTCACCAAACTGGTCATCATGGTGGCGGTCACGACCGTCATGACCGGACGGTTGCCGCAAATTGTGCCGCCAAATGCCGGCTATGCCGTTCCCTTCGGCGTCGAGGCCTGACGGAATCCGTGCTTGCGGCCTCACGGCGGCAATCGGGTCCTGCGGCGCGGCGGCCGCCTGCGCAAAGCTGCCGCACCGTGTCCGGCCGTCGGGACCTGGAAGGAGCATGCACGCCCCGCGGGAGCCGGCCCAGCTCCCGGCGACGCATTTCACGCGATCGCGCGGGACATATCGAATAGAATGCTCTCTTCGCATCGCCATATCGATTCGTTATGAATCTGCATCATCTCGAGATCTTTTACACCGTCGCGGAATCCGGCAGCATCACCGCTTGCGCCGAACGGCTGCATATTTCGCAGCCGGCGATTTCCCGCCAACTCAAGGAGTTCGAGCAGCGTATCGGCGTCGTGTTGTTCGAACGCCTGCCGCGGGGCATGCGGCTGACGCAAGCGGGTGAAGTGCTGCGCGAGTATGCCGCCCGGCTGTTCGAGATCGCGCGCGCGGCCGAAGTGTCGGTGCGGGAATTGGCCGATGCCCGCCAGGGCCACCTCGCGATCGGCGCCAGCAACACGGTGGGCACTTACATCCTGCCGAGCCTGCTGGCGCGCTTCCGCCGCACACACCCCGCCGTCAGAATCTCGATGTTCGTCGGCAATACGGAACAGGTTGCCCAGGGCGTGGCCGATCTGCGCTTCATGCTGGGCTTCATCGAGGGACCGTTGCACGGCCGGGATCTGCGGGTGCACCGATTTCTCGATGATGAGATCGTGCCCGTCGCCTCCGCGGATCACCCGTTGAGCGGCAGAAGGCGCCTGTTGCCGCCCGACTTGTCCGATCAACCTCTGTTGATGCGCGAGCCGGGCTCCGGCACACGGGAATTGGTCGAGAGGCGCCTGCAGCGGCACGGCATCCGCCTGAGCAATATCGTGGAGCTGGGAAGTACCGAGGCGATCAAGAAGGCGGCGGTGCACGGCGGCGGCATCGCCTGGTTGCCGCGCGTGTGCATGCACTGGGAGCTGGCGGCCGGCGAGCTGGTCCGATTGCCCGTGAAGTCTCTCGACATCCGCCGCCCGCTCAGCATCGTTCGTCGGCCGGACGGCCATACCGCGCCGCCCGCCGAGGCGTTTCTCGGATTGCTCGAGATGCCGTCCGGCGCGGTCGATTCCGACGGCTGAGCTGGATCGCGCGATCCCCGCGGCTGTCGGCGGCGCGCCGCTTCCGCGGTGATACACTCGCGGCCCCATGCATGAGAGTCGAGTCCCGGCCGTGCAGATCGACTTGACGAACACCAACGTTCTGGTCACCGGCGCGAGCCGGGGCATCGGCGCCGCCGTCGCCCGCGCGATGGCCGGTGCGGGCGCGAGAGTCGCGGTTCACTATAACGATCAACGCGCTCGAGCGATGACCCTCGCGACGGAACTCGGTCGTGGCGCGGAGGCCTTTCAGGCGGACCTGGCCGATGCCGCGGCGTGCGTGGGACTTTGGCACGGCGTGGCGAGCCGCTTCGGGCGGATACACACACTGATAAACAATGCCGGCATTGCGGTGTCGTCCCCGCTCGAGGCGGACATCGCCGGATGGACCGCCGAATGGGACACGACCATGGCCGTCAACCTTCGTGCGCCGGGCATTCTCTCGAAGCTCGCGATTGCGCATTTCGTCGCAAACGGCGGCGGGCGGATCATCAACATCAGTTCGCGCGCGGCGTTTCGCGGCGACCAGCCACCCTACCTTGCATATGCCGCCTCCAAGGCGGGACTGGTGGCGCTGACGCGTTCCGTGGCTCGCGGCTTCGGCAAGGCCGGGGTGCTCGCGTTCAACGTTGCCCCCGGGTTCACGAGAACGGACATGGCGAGGGATTTCATCGATCAATACGGAGAGGCTCACGCCAGCGGCGACATTGCCCTCACGCGATTGACGGGCCCGGATGACATAGCGCCTATCGTCGCATTTCTCGCCAGCGGCCTTGCCGACCATGCGACGGGCTGCACGATCGACGTGAACGCGGGCTCCTACGTGCACTGAAGATCGCGCGTCCGGCGCTGGCGCGACGGTAAGCTACATCCAGCAGCGGTAGCGCGGGACGCGGAACCGCGGCGCACGCCCGCCACAAGGGCCCATGCAAGCCGGTCCATCTGCCGGCGACCCGAGGAACACCTTCCGTTCGCAAGCCGCTCGCGCGCCCGCGGGCCGATACGGCCCGACGATCCGGCGATGTCGAGGCGCCCCCGGAGCGGAGTACGGCCCCGCCCTGATATATATAAAAATGGCAGCAATGCTTATGTTATTTGCATTGGATTTATATCTGCGCCGTGGCCATCATCGCCCCACGTTCCAAGGAGAAAGGCGCACTCGTCAATGCGGCCTGCAGCGAAGCAACCACAGCCTGAGCGAACCGTCGCGCGCACGACCTGCTACATGTGCGCCTGCCGTTGCGGCATCAAGGTACATCTGGAGAACGGCAAGCTCCGCTACATCGAGGGCAATCGCGACCATCCGATCAACCGAGGGGTGCTCTGCGGCAAAGGGTCCGCCGGTATCATGACTGCGATCTCGCCGGCACGGCTCTCCACGCCGCTGCGGCGCACCGGCGTCCGAGGCTCCGGCGAGTTCGAGGCGATTTCCTGGGACGAGGCCCTGCGGATCGCCACGGATCGGCTCGCCGCGATCCGCGCCACCGACCCGAATCGCCTCGCGCTGTTCACGGGACGTGACCAATCGCAGTCGCTCACGGGCCACTTCGCACGGATGTTCGGTACGATCAATTACGCGGCGCATGGGGGCTTCTGCTCCGTGAACA
>JAJZZR010000226.1:4221-4992 GCA_021797465.1 Pseudomonadota bacterium
TTCGGCGAGCCGGACTGGGAGCACGCGCAGCTGTTTCTGCTGTTCGGCGTCGCGGAAGATCACGACTCCAATCCGATCAAGCTCGGCCTGGGCAGACTCAAGGCGCGCGGCGCGAAGATCATCTCGATCAATCCGGTGCGCACGGGATATTCGGCCATCGCCGACGAATTCGTCGCCATCACCCCCGGGACCGACGGTCTGCTGGTATTCGCGTTGATCCACTGCTTGCTCGAGGCGGGCCGGGTCGACACGGAATTCCTCGTCCGCTACACGAATGCTCACCATCTGGTGATCGATGCCCCCGGAGATGCCGAGCACGGATTGATCGCCCGCGATGCGGCCGGCCGCGAGCTGTGCTTCGACCGTTCGTCGGGCGCCCTCGTCGCCGCGCAGGCGGTCGGGACCGATCCGGCGCTGCTCGGCGAGTTCGCGCTGCCGGACGGACGGCGCGCCCGCCCGGCCTTCGCGCTGCTCGCCGAGCGCTATTGCGGGCCGGAGCATGCCCCGGAGGCCGTCGCCTCCCGCTGCGGCGTCGACGCCGCCACCATCCGTCGCATCGCAGCGGAGATCGCCGAAGTCGCGTTCAATCAGCCGGTCGTACTCGATCAGCCGTGGACGGACACGGCGGGGCGCCGTCACGCGACCATGACGGGCCGGCCCGTCGCGATGCATGCCATGCGCGGTGTCTCGGCGCATTCAAACGGGTTTCACACCTGTCGCGCGATTCACGTGCTGCAGATGTTGCTCGGCGCGTTCGATACGCCAGGCTCC
>JAJZZR010000282.1 GCA_021797465.1 Pseudomonadota bacterium
TCGGAGGGCGCGTTCTCCGGGGTGTTGGTGTCGAGCAGATAGACGGGCACGCGGCCGGCCTGAGCCTTCCAGATGCGCGCCACCACGTCCCGCCCGCCGATGCGCACGGAGATCGTCAGCCATTTGCCATCGCCGCCGCGCACCGGCTCGACCGGCAGGTCGCGCGGGTCGTGGTGCTTGTACTCGGCGTGCTGAACGCCGTCGTCGTCGACCGATTGGGTGAAATAGCCCTGTTCGTAGAGCAGGCCTACGGCCAGGAAATGCGCATCGGCGTCGCTTGCGGCTTTGCAATAGTCTCCGGCCAGGACGCCGAGGCCTCCCGAGTAGATCGGGAAGCTCTCGTGAAAGCCGTACTCGGCGCAGAAATAGGCCACCAGCGACTCGCCGGCGCGGGGACGCGCGGCAAGATAGTCATCCAGCCGCTGCATGACCGCCGTATAGCGTCCCAGGTATTGCGGGTCGCCGGCAGCCGAATCCAGGGCTCGCTGCGGCAGGCAGCGCAGCATCAGCCGCGGATTGCCGCGGCATTGGTTCCACAGCTCGGGGTCGAGGTCCTCGAAAAGCGCTCGGGCGGGCCGGTGCCAGCTGAAGAACAGATTGCCGGCGAGCTCGGGTAGGCGCGCCAGCGCCTCGGGAATGACGGGAACGACTTCAATCAAAGACTTGCGCATGTAAAGTAATTTGGGAGCGGTCACAAGCGGTGAAGTCTAGCCGCTTCGCGCAGGTGACGTGCGGCCCGTATCGCGATTCCGGCCGGCCGCCGGCGTCTGCGCCGTTGCGAAGCCGCGCGCCTGTGCGACAATCGCCGCCACCGCGGGAGGGGGCGAATCATGCTCAACAGTGCGCGCATCGTACGGTTCCGGTCGGCGCTGCCCGCGGCGGTGGCGCTGCTCGCTCTGAGCGGCGGCGCCGCCTCGGCGCAGCCGGCCCAGCTGGAGAATCTCGCGCATTTCCCGCGCACCACGCTGACGATCGAAGCCGGCGGGCATGCGTGCCGATTCCGCGTCTGGGTGGCCAATACCCCGGACCGCGAGGCGCAGGGGCTGATGTTCGTGCGCGACCTGCCGCCTACCGAGGGCATGCTTTTCCCGATGCGCCCGCCGCAGGTGGCGAAGTTCTGGATGGAGAACACGTACATTCCGCTCGATATGCTGTTCGTGGCTCCCGATGGGCGGATCGAGAAGATCGTCGCCAATGCCAAGCCTTTTTCCTTGATGACGATTTCTTCCGGCGCGCCGGTGGAGGCGGTCGTCGAGATCGGCGGCGGCGAGGCGCGCAAGCTCGGACTCGCGGTCGGGCAGGTCGTGCGGTGGAATCCGCCGGCAGCGGGTTGACGCGCTGTCAGGATCGTCCGTGACGCCGCGCCAAACTGGTGCGCGCGCCGCCAATCCAGTCATAACTAAAGCTTCGAGCGGTGCCGTCAGCGGGCGCGCGTCCGCCCGGCGGAGCCGCGCTCGCGATCCGTGCCCGCGGATCGTCGCACCCCGGGGCGCACCTGCGTTTACAAAAGAGTCACCATCATGGGCCGGAGGTGAATTCTGCGTAGCATTTGGGCAACGACTCGGTGATAAAAATTGTGCCGCGGCTGCAACAAAATTCATCAATTCTCGTCCGCTTCGAACCTGAAACACGCCGTCGATCGCCCACAATGCGATGAGCCGAGCGAAAAACGCGGTGAAATCACGGCGTAACGCATACGTATGCAGTGGCCGCTCCTGCAGCGCCGCATCATGTATCGGCCGATCACAGCGTCGCGCGTCTGTTGCAGCTCTCCGACACCATGCTATATTCCGACCAACGGTGAAAAAACCACAAGGCCATCGAGTTTTCGTACACGCCCGCCGCCCGATGCATGACCTGATCCCGACCGTTGGGGGCGTGCGAACCGATTGTGCTGCGGTCTTTCTTTCATCAGGTACGTGAGCCGCGGACATCAGGAGCCGCGTTCCAATTTCTTTGTTTTGGGAGATATTCGAATGCCTAACAGGAATCCGCGCAGTCCGTCAGGAGGTTCGGCCGTTCGCAGCGCCGTGAAGCGTGCGCTGGCGATCGGCGCGATTGCCGCCATTGGTGCCGGGACGCTGGCCGCGAATGCAACGCCCGCGCCGACGCCCAAGCCGAAGGCAGCCGCCGCGCAAGCGGGGTCGGCGGTGCCGGCGCCGGCCCCATCCGCGACATCGTCGCAACTGCAGACCATCGTCGTGACCGGCACCATGATTCCGCGAACGGATAGCGAAACCGCGGAGGCCATCACCATCCTGAAGAGTTCCACCCTCAGACACCTGGGCGTCGTGAATGTGGAGCAGGCGCTCAACACGGTGACCTCCAATGTCCCGTCCCTGAACATCGCGCAGTCGGTGGGTACGTTTTCCGGCGGCGGCACGTATGCGGACCTGCGTGACCTGGGTCAGGGCCGCACGCTGGTGCTGCTCGATGGGCATCGCCTGGCCAACAACGCCTTCAGCGGCAATGCGGTCGACCTCAGCGGCATTCCCTTCTCGGCCATTCAGAGCGTCCAGGTGCTGCGCGAGGGCGCCTCGGCGCTTTACGGCGCGGATGCCATCGCGGGCGTGGTCAATTTCATCACCAAGCGCAATTACCAGGGCGCCGAGATCAATGCCCAGATCAATCACCCGCAGGAAGAGGGCGGCGGCTCGGGCAACATCAGCTTCACCTACGGGCACGGTAGTCTGGGTCGCGACGGCTACAATTTCATGATCACGGCCGATTTCAGCCGGCAGCAGGAATTGCGCGCGACGCAGCGGTCGTTCACCGCCGCGGGCTTCTATCCTGCCCTCGGCGTCACCAATACGAACGGAATCGGCACCTGGCCGGCGACCATCCTGGATGCAAATGGCAATTCCTGGCAGCCCGGCTATCCGACCTGCGCGGGCAATAACTTTCTCACCACGTATTTCGGTTCCTGTCAATACCGGTACTCGGCGGCGACGGACCTGATCCCGAGGTCCTACGAGGCCTCGGCGTTGGTGAGCTTCACCAAGGCGCTGCCCGACAACAACCAGGTGCGCCTGCAGTACTTCTACACACGCTCGAAGGCGACCCAATGGTCGGGTCCGATGTTCTATGAATTCGCCATGACGCCGCAGGCAGATCCGACTTACTTTCCGACTGCGGCCGGATTGACCTGTGAGGGAGGAGCGGCCAATTGCAGCGCGCCGCCGCTGCTGAACCAGCCGATCGTCGCGTTCTGGTCCGATCCTAACAACAACCGGTATGGCGATAACATCAATACCGAACAGCGAGCCCTGGTGACATTTTCGGGCCACAACGACGGTTGGAATTACACGGCAAGCCTGAACTATAGCAAGAACCTCAATACCGACGGCAACGTCGGCGGTTATCCCAATGAGGCGGCATTGGCGTCGGGGACCGCATCGACAGTGGTCGGGGTTGTTCCGATCATCAACAACCTCATCAATCCCTTCGGTCCAAATAGTGTGCAGGGACAGGCGCTGATCAACGGCAGCTACGTCAACGGCGTGTACCAGAACGGCGAGATGCGGCGCTGGAGTGTCAGTGGGCACGCCAGTCACCGGGTGTTCCATTGGTTCGACACCCGCCATGCCGCGATCCTGGCGGTCGGGGCCAGCGTGCGCGGCGAGCGGTTCCAGAGCGCCACCACGCCGTACAACAACCTGGTCTCAGCGGCGACCGGCCTGTCAGACTTCAACATCCACGGCAGCCGCACGGCTCAAGCGGTATTCGCGGAGTTGGACGTGCCGATGGCCTCTCACCTCGACGTCGACCTCTCGGATCGCGAGGACCATTACAGCGATTTCGGTTCGACCAACAACGGCAAGATAGCGGTGCGCTATCAGCCGTCCCGCTACGTCACCTTCCGGGGTGCGGCGTCGACGGGTTTCCGTGCGCCCACATTGTTCGATCTGTACGAACCCCCGACCTTGGCGGCGTCCAGCGCGGGCTCAGTAGTGAATTACAGCCCAATTTGCCAGTCGGGCAACTACACGACGCTGTGGAGTTCGAATGTATGTAACAATCAGGGACTGGGATTGTTTGGGGGCAATCCGCATCTGAAGCCGGAAAAATCCGAAAATTTCGATATCGGAGTTATCCTTGCGCCGATGCGCAACCTCGGCATCACGATCGATTACTATCGAATTCTGGTCCGAGATACCATTGGCTCGGTTCCGACAACGGATGTCTATGGAAATCCGGCGCAATTCTCTGATCTGATCCATGAGAACTCGAACGGTACGCTGACCCCGACGATCTCCGAAGCCTCGCAGTGCCCGACCTACACGGCGCCGAGCTGTGGTTACGTCGAGGGGAACCTGGCGAACGTTGGCCGGCTGACGACCGACGGGATTGACCTCAGCATCAAGTATGCCCAGCGGACCCCGGCCGGTGAGTTCCGCGAGGATCTGGAAGGCACGGCGATCACACAGTTCGAGGTGCAAAACTATCCCGGCGGGCCGTTCATCAACACTGTGGGCTGGTTCAATCAAGGTTTCGAGCCGGCGCCCCGATGGCAGGATATCCTGCGGCTCGACTGGACAAGCCCCGACGGCCAGTGGGGTGCCGGGCTCAGTAACCGGCTCTTCTCGCACTATATCGACGAGTTCGGCATTGGGCCAACTAACTCGGGGCCGCAGAGGATCGTGGGTACTCAGTCGACCTGGGATGCCTACGTGTCCGACAAGCCGGTCCGCGGTATGACGGTATTGTTCGGTATTCGGAATCTGCTCAACACGGCGCCGCCGTTCACCAACTCATCGCAGGGCAACTTTTCGGCGGGCTACAACTCGCTGTTCTCGAATCCGATCATGCGTGACTTTTATCTCAATCTGACGTACCGGTTCCTCTGATCGTGCGTCAACGGCGTGCGTCTGCCGGGTACCCGCCCTAGGGGGTGCCCGGCAGGCGCCGGTCAAGGTGCCCCGGTGAGGCACTAATACCGCCGCGAGCACGCTGACGGTTGATTGAAAGCCCTGCCTCG
>JAJZZR010000267.1 GCA_021797465.1 Pseudomonadota bacterium
CGAGGCGGCGCGCGAAAGGTTGCGACCGGTTCGAGCCATACCACAGAGACTCGCCGTCAGCGAGCAGCAGATTGAAGCCCCCATAGTCGGCCGCGCGCGGCTCGACCGCGCGCAGATAATCGCCCGCGGCGCTCGCGCCGCGCAGGTAATCGGGGATCAACCCGCCGCGCGAGGGCGCCCCGAGCGGAGCCTGATGCAGATCGTGGTAGTTGGTGATGACGCCAAAGCGGCGCCGGCGGTCGATGCCGAGCCAGGTACCGCCCGCGCGCAGGTCACGGCCGGCCAGGAGATCATCTGGCGCCGGCCACGGCGCGAGCGCCGCCGCCGGGCGATCGTGATACTCGTCGCGATTCGCCGCGACGATCAACCGATAGCGCGCGTGAGCACGCCAAGCCAGCACCGCCAGACACACTAGGGCACCGCTCCCAGCCACGCATCGATGAGCCGCCGGGAAATCGTATAGGCGGGCGGCAGCCGTACGGCGCCGCCGCCGACCTCGGCGCGTGTGAACCAGCGCGCATCTTCGAGCTCTCCACCGACGCGCACCGTCCCGGACGCGGCAACGGCCTGGAAGCCGACGATGAGCGAGGCTGGAAACGGCCAGGGCTGGGACCCGTCGTAGCAGGTGGACAGCACCTGGATCCCCGTCTCCTCCATCACCTCGCGGCGCACGGCGTCTTCGAGGCTCTCTCCTGGCTCGACGAAACCTGCGATCGTCGAGTAGCGGCCCGGTTCCCAGGTAATCTGGCGACCGAGAAGCGCGTGCGTGCCATCGGTGACGAGCACGATGATGGCCGGTTCGAGCCGCGGGAAGAACTCGTGCCCGCATCCTTTGTCGGTGCAGACCACGCTGTGGCCGGCCCGGGAGGGCATGGTGGGCGCCCCGCAGACCCCGCAATAGCGCTGCCGTCCGCGCCAGATGGACAGCGCCCGCGCGCACGCCACCAGGCCTGCTTCCTCGGGCGCAAGCTGTGGCGAGAGGGCCCGCAGCTCCTGGAAGCCCGCGCCCTCCGGCAGGTCTATGTCCTGCCATTCGGGCGCGAGCATCAGCAACACACATCGCCGCTGCCGGAACCATCCGAGCAGCACGAACTGGCGTGCCTCGGCGGCTGCCACCGCCGGATGCCGGCCGCTGACGAACGCGATGCGCGGCTCCGGTCCGCCGAACATTAGCTGGGTACTGTCACGGACCAGCAGGAATTGCGTGTGCGGGTCGGCAAGCGCGCTGTCCAGCCAATCCGTCTGCTCCCGAGCCTCGGTGCGGCGGTCGAGGTACGCGCCGGAAAAGAAGGTCGGACGAGCCAGCATGGATGACCGGACAGCGCGCGTGGGTCAGCCTCCCGGAGTCTGCCGCGCCCCCCTGTGAGCGACACAATGGTCACACCAGCGGTCCCGTACCGGGAAGCGCTCCACCACCATGTGCCCGTGGCACTTCGCGCAGCGGCGCACCGCAAGCTCATGGCCGTCGCGCAGGCACTGAGACAGAAACACTGCGTGCTCGAACGACACCGCCGGCTTGCACGCCATGGCGGAGTAGTAATCAAAGATATCGCTGAGCTGCATACCCATGACCACACTCGGCACGGCGTCCGGCTGTCCCGGCACCTGCTCTTCGCGCGCCAGCCCGTAGGCGCAGTAGGCCGCGGCGAGAACCGAGGCTTCCTGGCGCACACGCACCGAGCGGATGAAGTAGCTGGCTTGGTGCGGCGATTTGCCGCGGTGGCGCGCCAGACCCCGCGCACCACCGCAGTAGCGTTGCCACAACCGGCGGATCCGGTGATCCGTGAGGCCTGTGTAGAGGCGGATGGTCCGCGTGCGAGCCTCGCGCAGAACGAGCCGCAGAGCTAGATGAAAGTTCTGCAGTTCCCCCTCATAGCGATCTTCCACGATACGCATATCCGTTCCTTTCCCGTAGTTTTTTATGCCGCGACTGCGGCCCACGCGACACATTTTCGGCCAATTCCAGAAAAGAACAATCTCACTTAGCTGCGAAAAATGACAGAAATGCAGCATTGAGGGCTGCCGCTCCGGAGCTACCATGAGTTGTGGGGAGGTTGCACGGAGGTCTTAACAATGTCCGATTATGATTGGAATACATTGAGTGGGTACCGTTCCTGGATTCCACGGCCGCCACGCGAGGTCGTCGAGCCTCTGCCCGACTTGAACACCTACTGCCTGGACGTACTCGTGGAACAGGCTCACGCGGGAACGGCAAATCCGGCCGCATGCCGGGTCGCCGAGCTATGGCTGGCGCTCGACGGCGAGGCCCGCAAGCGCTTGGCCAGCCACCCGTATCTGCTGTTCGACGCCGGATTTGCCGATCCGCGCCGCTGGCGGAATCTGGAGCATGCACAGGTCTGCGAAGCACCGCAGGCCGACTACGAGGAGCCGCCCGCGACGCCGCGCGCGATCACGGGCGCGCAATTCGTGCTCTGCTATGCGTGGTCGGTCGCCGGGCACTACGCGAACCATGCGCCCTTGGCGCTTGGCATGCATCCACAGTGCGCACAGGAGATCGCCAAGCAGACGATCCTGCGCATGCTGCAGCTGGCCCGCCGCACCGCCGGTTGGCTGCGGCCCCGCTGGCTGGACGCGCCGGAGGTCTGGGACGATCTCGTACGCGGCGCCGCCGAGGGTGGCATTACCCACACGCGCGCCGGGCTGCAGGGGATACGACTGGTGGTCGCTGAGCTGGCCACCGTCGTGCATCGCGGCGGCCACCGAGATTCCGGCTAGAAGTCGATCTCACGCCGGCCGCCGGAGTCGCGGGCGGCGCGGAACATGCCCTCGGTGTTGAACTCGAGGGTAATCCGCCCGCCCGCGTCGACGGCGATGATACCGCCGCGGCCACCGAGCCCGGCGAGACGCTCGTGTATCGTCTCGCGTACCGCCTCTTGAACGCCTAGCCCACGGTACTCCACCGCGGCGCAGACGTGATAGGCGGCCACGAGACGCATGAAGTACTCGCCGTGCCCGGTAGCCGAGACTGCGCATACGCCGTTTCTGGCGTAGGTCCCTGCGCCGATGACCGGAGAGTCACCCACGCGGCCCGGCCGCTTATTGGCCATGCCCCCGGTAGAGGTTGCCGCGGCCAGATTGCCGTGTGCATCCCGCGCCACCGCTCCGACCGTGCCGTGTGGCGCCGGCATCAGCTCCGAGACCTGCTGCCCGCTGCGCAACAGGTCCAACTCGGCCCGACGCTCGGCGGTGCGGAAATACGCATTGGGCACGAGCTCGAGGCCCTCCTCGAGGGCGAATTCCTCGGCGCCTGCGCCGACCAGCAGGACGTGTCGGGATTTCTCCATCACGCGGCGGGCAAGCTCGATGGGATGTTTCACGTGCCGCACCGCCGCCACGCCGCCGGCGCGCAGCGTGCTGCCGTCCATCACGGCCGCGTCGAGTTCGGCAATCCCTTCACGAGTCAGCGCTGCACCCCGTCCGGCGTTGAACAGCGGATCGTCCTCGAGAATACGAACGGCCGCGATGACCGCTTCGAGACTCGAGCCGCCGTCCTCGAGCACTGCGTAGCCCCGGTCGAGCGCCGCGGCCAAGCCATCGTGGTACCGCCGTTGCTGCTCGCTCGAGAGCCGCTGCGGCGGCAGCCCGCCGGCGCCGCCATGAATCGCGATGGCATACATTTCAGAATCAGTCTCGCCCACGCTCGGTGTACAGCCGCTATGATCGGGGGTGAATTTTAAGGGTGAACGAGCGCATGTCACACAGGATTCGAAGCATTTTGGTCGCCAATCGAGGCGAGATCGCCATCCGCGTGATGCGGGCCGCAAGCGAGCTCGGCCTGCGGACCGTGGCGATCTACTCGCGCGAGGACCGATTTTCGCTGCATCGCACCAAGGCCGACGAAGCCTACCTGGTCGGGCAGGGTAAAGGACCGATCGACGCCTACCTCGACATCGAGGACATTCTGCGGATCGCGCGCGAGGCGCGCGCGGATGCGGTGCATCCGGGCTACGGCTTTCTCTCCGAGAACCCCGAGCTGGCCGCGGACTGCGACCGGGCCGGCATCATTTTCATCGGCCCGCGGCCGCAGACCATGCGCCTGCTGGGCAACAAGGTCTCGGCGCGCAATCTGGCCGTACGCGCGGGCGTCGCCGTGATGCCGGCCACCGACCCGCTGCCCCGCGATCTGGACGAGTGTCGGCGCCTGGCCGGGCAGATCGGCTATCCGGTCATGCTCAAGGCGAGCTGGGGCGGCGGCGGCCGCGGCATGCGCGCGATCGAGAGCGATGCGCAGCTCGCGGAGCTGCTGCCGGTGGCGCGGCGGGAGGCGAAGGCCGCGTTCGGCAATGACGAGGTGTATCTGGAGAAACTCGTGCACCACGCCCGGCACGTGGAGGTTCAGATCATCGGCGATACCCACGGCACGCTGGTGCACCTGTTCGAGCGCGATTGCACGGTGCAGCGGCGCAATCAGAAGGTGGTCGAGCGGGCGCCGGCGGTGTTCCTCTCCGACGCGCAGCGCGCCGAGATCTGTGAGGCCGCGCTCGCCATCGGGCGAGCCGCCGACTACACCAACGCCGGCACGGTGGAATTCCTTCAGGATGCCGACAGCGGCCGCTTCTACTTCATCGAGGTCAATCCGCGCATCCAGGTCGAGCACACCGTGACGGAATGCGCCACCGGTATCGATCTGGTCAAGGCGCAGATCCGCATCGCCGAGGGCGCGCGCATCGGCACACCCGACAGCGGCGTGCCGGCCCAGCAGGACATCCGCATTCAGGCACATGCGTTGCAGTGCCGGGTGACCAGCGAGGATCCGGAGAACAATTTCATTCCGGACTACGGCAAGATCAGCGCCTACCGCAGCCCGGCAGGCTTCGGAGTCCGCCTCGATGCCGGCACGGCCTACACCGGCGCCATCATCACCCGCTCGTACGACTCGCTGCTGGTCAAGGTGACGGCCTGGGCATCGACGCCGAGCGAGGCCATCGCGCGCATGCATCGCGCGC